>JAYEOH010000025.1:17887-24102 GCA_034722775.1 Campylobacterota bacterium
AAAAATAAAAATTTAGATGTTTAATTGGTGCCGTAATAACTATATTCTAAATTAGTGGAGCAACCTATGTCATATACCATTCTTGATGCTTCAAACCTTGAAGCCTATCTCTTTTCATTGCCGAAGATCAAAGCTTATTTTGATACCAATGCACTCATCATCGATGAGATCGGTGACGGTAATCTCAACTTTGTTTTTTTGGTCACTTCAAGCTCTGATGCTTCAAGACAACTTATCGTCAAACAGGCGGTGCCCTACCTGCGTTGTGTGGGCGAAAGCTATCCTCTCTCCAGGGAACGAATGACTTATGAGATCCGCTCTCTTGAAGAGTTTGCTGAGCTAAGCAGCCATATACCAAAAATCTACCATAGTGACGAAGAGATGAGTCTGCTCATTATGGAATATCTAAGTTCTCATATCATCATGCGTAAAGGAATGATAGCAGGGATAGAGTATCCAAGGTTTGCCGAACACATCAGCTCCTTTTTGGCAAATACGCTCTTCAAGAGCTCCTCACTCTATCTCTCAAGCAATGATAAGCGCAGACTGATCTCTCAATTCATCGGCAACTCTGAGCTTTGCAAACTCACAGAAGACTTTGTCTTTACGGCACCGTTTATGGAAGATGAGACCAATGCCGACCTTCCTGAACTCTCTGATCTGGCAAAGTCTATTGCTGATGATGCAGAGCTTAAAACAGAGATTTTGCAACTTAAATACAAATTTATGAACCAAAGCGATGCCCTGCTCCACGGGGATCTGCATACCGGCTCCATCATGATCAACCAGAATGAGACTTATGTGATCGACTCCGAGTTTGCCTTTGTCGGGCCGATGGGATTTGATGTCGGTGCGCTGATTGCCAACTTGGTGATGTCCTGGGTTTCTCATTCGATACAAGATAAAGATAGCAACTATACAGACTTAATATTAGAAACTATCAATCTTGTTTGGCAGCATTTTTATATGAAGTTTTGCGCACTGTGGAGTGAAACAGAAGAGAGCGCACTCTTCACCAAAGGCTTTGCCAATGAGGCAGTCTTTGAAGCTTATCAGGAGCAGTATATGCGAACTCTTTTGCAGGAGAGTATCGGTTTCGCAGGATGCAAGATCATCCGACGGCAGTTTGGTATCGCAGGAGTAGAAGATATCCGGGGGATCGCAGATGATACACTTCGCGAAAAGGCAAATCGACTCGCTGTAGATATCGGCAGACGGTTCATCAAAGAGTATCAGAGTGTAGATCATATAGACAACGCAATAAAATTGATGAAGGGATAAAATGTTGGGAAAATACAGACCACTATGGCTCAAGGATGAGGGTGACTTGGAGGTACTCGATCAGCGCTACCTTCCTCACGAAACAAAGATACGCAAACTTGCAACAGGTGCCGAAGCAGCCGAAGCGATATCGGATATGACGGTACGCGGTGCCGGAGTCATCGGAAATGTAGCGGCTATGGGTGTCTATCTGCTGGCGCGAGAATTTGGAGATGACAAAGCACGCATCAAAGAGGGAGCAATGATGATACGCGCCGCCCGCCCCACAGCAGTAAACCTGATGTGGGCTGCGGATAGGATGCTGGATGTCATAGAGAAGAGTGACAATGTACTGAGAGATGCCAAAGCAGAAGCCATCGCTATTTGCGATGAAGATGTGAAACGCAGTGAAAAGATCGGAGAGATAGGCTGCGATATTATCGAGAATATCATGCGAGAAAAAAAGCTCACGAAGATCAATATCCTGACCCACTGCAACGCAGGCTGGCTCGCCATCATAGACAGCGGCACTGCACTGGCACCCATCTATGAGGCAAAACGAAGAGGTATCGATATTCATGTCTGGGTCGATGAGACCCGTCCGCGCAATCAGGGAGCCAATCTGACTTCATGGGAACTGCTCGATGCAGGAATTGACCACACCATCATCGCTGACAACACCGGCGGACACCTGATGCAGCACAGCATGGTTGATATGGTCATCACCGGGGCAGACAGAGTGACACGCTGCGGAGATACTGCCAACAAGATAGGTACTTACCTCAAAGCATTGGCTGCGAATGATAACGGCATACCTTTCTATATTGCTCTGCCTCTGAGTACTTTTGATTTCGAGAGTTGCAACGGTGTGGAGGAGATCGATATCGAAATGCGCAGTGAAGATGAAATCCATATTATGAGAGGTATGGATAGTGATGGGAAGCCTGGAGAGCTTCGTATCACTCCGGAAGGCGCCAAAGGGGCGAATTATGGTTTCGATGTCACCCCTGCCCGGCTCATCACGGGACTCATCACCGAGGCAGGTGTCATCGAAGCAAATGAAGATGCCATCAAAGAGCTCATATGATAGATGGCATCATCAAATACAGCATCGAGCATCAAACTGCTGCTACCACTCTGTTTTCAGATTATAATGAGTTGGAAGCACTGCGCCGACGGCTTTTTGCATTGGGTCTGATAGGAGAAAAAGAGGGCATCGGCTATGGTAATATTTCTATGAGATACAAAGGGTCAAAATCATTTTTTATCACTGCGACACAGACAGGAAATAAGCAGACACTCACGAAAGAGTATTACACCTATATTAGTAAATATGAATTTAACACTTTTAAAGTCTTTTCGCGGGGGGTACACAAACCAAGCAGCGAAGCGCTCAGCCATGCAGTAATCTATGCGATAGACGAGAGGATCACTACAGTGATACATATTCACTCTCTGGCACTCTGGAAGTTTATGAAAGCCCAAGATGCGCTTGCCACTACAGCAGAGTATGGGACAGCAGAGATGATAGAGGAGATCAGTGAACTCTATGAGGGTCTTGATCCTGTAAAGAACAACGCTTTTGTGATGAAAGGTCATGAAGAGGGTATCATCGCTTTTGGGAGGAGCACAGAAGAGGCAGAGTTGATACTACTTAATATCATAAAAGCGTATCTGCAAGGTTAAAATGAATCTTTTTTGAAAACCCTTTCAAAAAAGAAGTAATGGAAATACTCTTTAATTCGTGGCGTAATATATTCTGGTAGAATAGCAAGAGCAAAACAAAAAAAGGAAACAAAATGTTGAGAAGAAAATTCAAGTACTTTGCCCTGACACTGATTATGGTGGCATTCACCTCGGCCAATGCAGATGTCAATCTGCACGAAGGAATGTGGGAAGTAACCAGTAAAATAGAGATGAGCGGTATACCTGTGAAGATACCGGATACAAAGGTTTCACAATGCATCACCCAAGAAAAAATCATACCAAAAACAAATAAAAAGGTCAATGAGCATTGTACTATTTCAGAACAGAAGATTGAAGGAGATACTGTCACTTGGAAGATGCAGTGTGCAGGAAAATTGGAATCCCGGGGATCCATCACCTATCACGGAGATACTTTTGAAGGCCTCATCACCTCCAAGACAGAAGTTCCCAATATGGGAATGGTGACAATGACTATTCAGCTGACAGGAAAACGAACAGGAGAGTGCAACTAATACCAAATCAAAGGAAGAACATACCCCCTCTTTTACTTCTTGACTGATGGAGCCGGAGAGGGGATAACATAGTTGTCAAAACTCTGCTGTGCATTGAAAATATTGAAACTTTTCCTGCCATCCCTTATCTCCATCACCGCTTTAACACTCTTGTGTCCAAAATAGATTATACCATTTCGAATCGTGGGAGCAATAACACCTTTTGCACCGATATCTATTTCATCACTTTTGACAAGAGCATAGGGGATCGTAATGGCATTGTCTTCAATGTTGATCTTCGCATCCCCCCGTAAATTATTTACAATGAGGAGTTTATTGATAAAAGAAAATTGAATTTGTTTATTATCCATCATCGCTACGATTGGTCTGGAGTCTTTGATATGCAAAGCCATTTCTGACTTCAGCTGAAGTGGCTTTCTCCAGACGACATCTGCTTTTTTCATCTTAAGGATCGCACCCCAGTCATCCTTGTCATACTGCACCTCTTTTCCTGTCACTTTTGCTTTATCAAGTATGATCGTTGATCCTGATATATCAAATTTCATCTTTTTGGGTTCACCGCCGGCAATTTTTGTATCTACGCTTAATCTGCCTGAAATGGTTTGGTCATCGACTCTCATCGTCAGCCCATTGGTTATGAGCTTGACATATCCTTTGGCACTGTTTGACCCGAGCAGGATATCCGCACGAAGATCGGCACTACCGTCAACAAAAACGAATGGTGAATTTTTGGGGAAGTATTGGTTGTAGAGAGAAACATTTTTTACCTTGGCCGACAGGATTTGCAAGCGCAAGGTCCTCTCCTCTTTTGAATCTTGCGGTTTTACACTATCAAGCTTCATAACCACATTCTCTATCTTCGCCTCTTTTTCACCCTTTCTCTTCATAGTGGCATTGCTGAAATCCAAAGCATATATCACAGCATCAGCGCCTCTGCCCTCAGTTTTCTCCGCTACAAATTTACCATCACCGCTATAACTATAATCAAGCAATCCTACTTGAAGATTTTTTGATTTTATCCTCGCTGTACTCTTTTTGCTGAGCGACCCGTTCTCGACCAGGAGATCTGCATCTATGGCACCACTGCCTGACACGGTAAAGTCCAAAGAGCTCTTCATCAGCAGATTAATCCAATCAAGCTCAGAAATATCTCCTGCTACTTTGACCTGCCCCTCTGCACCGGCTATGATATCTTTTGCCTTATGCCTCTTCAGTATGGCGGAGAGTCTCCTGGCAGTACTATTTTCAGGCAGAGGAAGCATTACTTCTCCTTGTTCGATATACAACTTTGTATTCCAGGGCTTGGATTCTCTCTTGTCAAACTCTTTCTGGTTGGAGAGCCTGGTATTGTTGAGTTCGATGTAAGTTCCAGTCAGATCAGCGTGCAATTTCGGCGTAGTTGCCACTTTAACTTTGATTTCCATATCCAGGTCACTCTGAGCACGCTGCTCGCCAAACCCGATCTCTGCATCTTTCGAGATTAGTTTAAGTGTGGCATTCAACTCCTCTTCGAGAATATCTGCCTTGCCTTGAAGCGTACCCTCTCCACGATAAAATTCAACTCCCCACTTTTCGGGTATATATTGCTGGATGAGGCTCAAGTCATCAACTGTAACGGGAGGAATCACCAACCCCAAATAGGTGAAGGGAGTCACTGCCGAAGATTTCGGATAGAGTGTAGAACTTGTTTTAGAGTCGAGAGTGAGACCTTTGCCATGAAAGAAAGATAATCCTCTCTTTTTGCTCCCTTCTGCTTTTTTCTCTCTCTTTGTGCGATAGGTATGAAAGTCGCCGAAAAGAATCTTGCCATTGAGAGTGTCAGGATTCTTTTTCGTCACAGACAATTGTATCTTTCCCTCACCCCGCACCAGATAGTCACGCTTCTTTACGGAGAGTTTACTGGCATCTATTTGCAGTTTTGTACCTGGAAGCAGTTTTCCGCTGCTCAAATGAATCTGACTCTCCAGTGCCCCTTTCCCGCTCAGCTGTATCTTTCTGCTTCTCTGAAGATGAGTATTGAAGATTTCCAGATTTTCCATCTCTGCAGTGATGGCACTATCCATCGCTAGAAACTTCAGAACTTCACCCCCTCTCTCTTTTCTGTAATCAAGAGGAGAAATCCTGAAGGCACTTTCTATTTTTCCCCGTTTGACTATCTGCTCTCCCTTACGGTTCAACAGACTATTGATCGAAACAGTGATCTTCCCTTTTTCTACAGAGAGCAGACCCTCTTTTGAAGAAAGGGAGAGATCAGTATCAATATCACCATCCAGTTCACCCTTCAATTGGTTGGTTTCAACGGTATGATGCCCATAAACCCGAACACCCTTCAGCACAACATCCCAGGGTTTTTTCTTGCCTGTATTATCAGTTACAGTTTTGCCTCTCTCCTCTCTTTGCACAGAGGCGAGTGGCGCAGAAGTATTAGATTGCTCTGACGGCGACTCAACATAAGTGATATTATTCAGCTCGATACCGCATACTTTTACTTTGTGAGACATCAAAGAGAAAAGTGATATAGAGGCTGATGCAGAATCCACATCAGCCTGCCACTCCTGAGATCCAGATCCGCCCCTGGCAGTAAGTTTTTCTATATGCACTCTGCTTGGGTAGAGAGTCCAAGCACTCTCCCACTGAATCTGAAATTTCTCAGGCTGTATCATATTCGCCTGTTTTTGGACAAATGTCGTATTGAGCAGAATATTGAAGGTGACCAGATAGACCAGCTCAAGAAGA
>JAYEOH010000026.1:0-19512 GCA_034722775.1 Campylobacterota bacterium
GTAAAGTTTAGCCTGAAGCCAGGCTTAGGCAGGTGTTGTCGATAATCCTTAGGGGACAAGACTTGAGTAAATCAATAAGTAAAAGATTGAAGGAAAATCAATGAGAAGAAGAAGAGCTCCCGAGAGACCAGTTCTCCCGGATCCCGTTTACGGATCAACTGTTTTAACAAAATTTATCAACGCAGTAATGCTTGATGGCAAGAAGAGTACAGCGCAAAAAGTAATGTATGGCGCGTTGGAGAGAATCGAATCAAAATCTGGTGAAAAAGGTATTGAAGTATTCAACAAAGCAATGGATAACATCAAACCTGTAATGGAAGTAAAAAGTCGTAGAGTCGGTGGCGCAACCTATCAGGTGCCTATCGAAGTACGCCCTGTCAGACAGCAGTCATTGGGAATCCGATGGATCATCGAAGCAGCGAGAAAGAGAAATGAAAGAACAATGATAGAGCGTCTCTCAAATGAACTGATGGACGCTGCGACAGATAAAGGTTCTGCTTTCAAAAAGAAAGAAGACACTTATAGAATGGCTGAAGCAAACAAAGCGTTTGCTCACTATAGATGGTAAGGAAGTAAGTTATGGGAAGATCACATCCACTTGAAAAAGTAAGAAATATCGGTATCGCTGCGCACATTGATGCGGGAAAAACAACCACAACTGAAAGAATTCTATTCTATACAGGTGTTTCACACAAGATTGGTGAAGTGCACGATGGTGCAGCAACTATGGACTGGATGGAGCAGGAGCAGGAGAGAGGGATCACGATCACATCTGCTGCGACAACTTGTGAATGGGAGGGTCACCAGATCAACATCATCGACACTCCGGGTCACGTTGACTTCACGATCGAAGTTGAACGATCTATGAGAGTTCTTGATGGTGCTGTGGCAGTATTTTGTTCAGTAGGCGGGGTTCAGCCTCAGTCTGAGACAGTTTGGAGACAAGCGAACAGGTATATGGTTCCCCGAATGGTATTTGTCAACAAGATGGACAGAACAGGTTCTGATTTTTATGAAGTTGAGAGACAAATCAATGAAAGATTGAAGTCAAATGCCGTTCCTATTCAGCTTCCTATCGGTGCTGAGGAAAATTTCCAGGGAGTTATTGACCTTGTAACAATGAAGGCAACTATCTGGGGCGATGATCAGAGTAAAATGGGACAAGAGTTCGAAGTGACTGATATCCCTGAAGATATGGTTGAAAAATCAGAGGCCTATAGAGAAAAATTGATCGAAGCGATCTCTGAAACTGACGACACACTCATGGAAAAATTCATGGAGGGTGAAGCACTCACGGAAGCAGAGATCAAGGCAGGTATCAAAGCAGCAACTTTGGCGATCACTATGATCCCTATGACTTGCGGTACGGCCTTTAAAAACAAAGGTGTCCAGACTCTTCTTGACGCTGTTGTGGATTATCTTCCTGCTCCAACTGAAGTACATGAGATCAAAGGTGAGTACGAAGATGGCGAAGAGACGACTGTCGAGTCTTCTGATGATGGAGAATTTGCAGCTCTAGGCTTCAAGATCATGACAGACCCATTTGTCGGTCAGTTAACATTTGTCCGTGTTTATCGCGGTGTACTTAAGTCCGGTTCGTATGTTTATAATACAACCAAAGGCAAAAAAGAACGTATCGGCCGTCTCCTCAAGATGCATGCCATCAAGAGAGAAGAGGTTGATGCCCTTTATGCCGGTGAGATCGGTGCGGTTGTCGGATTGAAATCTACACTGACAGGAGATACGCTTGCCGGTGAAAAAGACAAAGTTATTTTGGAGAGAATGGAATTCCCGGATCCGGTTATCTCGGTAGCGGTTGAGCCAAAAACCAAAGCTGACCAGGAAAAAATGGGTATCGCTCTGGGTAAATTGGCACAGGAAGATCCATCATTTAGAGTCGCAACAGACGAAGAGTCCGGTCAAACGATCATCTCCGGAATGGGTGAACTCCACCTTGAAATCCTTGTCGACAGAATGATGAGAGAGTTCAATGTCGATGCTGAAGTAGGTGCACCTCAGGTTGCTTACCGTGAGACAATTCGAAAAGCAGTTGACAAAGAGTACAAGTATGCCAAGCAGTCTGGTGGTCGTGGTCAGTTTGGTCATGTCTATCTCAAGATTGAGCCGCAAGAGCCTGGTGAAGGCTATGAGTTCATCGACTCTATCAAAGGCGGGGTTATTCCAAAAGAGTTTATCCCTGCTGTCAACAAAGGTATCGTTGAAGCGATGGGTAGAGGTATTCAGGCGGGATATCCTATCGAAGATGTCAAGGTAACACTTTATGATGGATCATTCCACGATGTTGACTCCTCCGAGATGGCGTTTAAACTTGCCGGTTCTATGGGATTCAGAGATGGATGTAGAGAAGCAAATCCTGTGATTCTTGAGCCTATGATGAAAGTCGAAGTTGAAGTTCCTGAGGACTATATGGGAGATGTCATCGGTGACATCTCCAAAAGAAGAGGTCAAGTGAGTGGAATGGGCGACCGTTCCGGTAACAAAATTGTAGATGCATTTGTACCTCTTTCTGAAATGTTCGGATACTCTACAGACCTTCGTTCTATGACACAGGGCCGTGCAACATACGCAATGGAATTTGATCACTATGATGAAGTGCCGCAAAATGTTGCTAAAGAAATTATCGCAAAGAGAAACGGCTAATCTCTAACTATTTTTGATCATCCTGATCACTTCAGGGGCGCTTGCCCCTGAAGCACTGCTCGTAATTCTTCCAATCCACTCATAATTATTTTATGCTATAATCAATAAAAAATAAGGTTAATCATGGGTGCTATTAAAAAGGAGTATCTGCCAAGCTATACCTATGATGATTATAAATTATGGGAGGGAGAATGGGAGCTTATCTATGGTGTTCCTTATGCTATGGCGCCGGCACCCATGATAAAACATCAAGCCATCAGCAATGCAATTGCCTGGCAGCTTCAAGATGCTCTGCAGGATTGTAAAAGCTGTCAGGCACTGCTTCCTGTTGATTGGAAGATTGATGATTCAACTGTGGTGCAGCCCGATAACCTGATCATCTGCCATAAGCCGCAAAAAGAAGCTTATATCAAAAAAGCTCCTAAGGTAATTTTCGAAATACTCTCTAAATCTACTGCTGTGGTCGATAAAAATTTGAAGTATGAGCTTTATGAAAAAGAGGGGGTAAGCTATTATATTATCGTTGACCCGAATGAATCTATCGCTAAAGTTTACAGATTGAAAGAGGGAAGATATATCAAGCTCTGTGATGCACACGAGGATCGTGTTGACTTTGACTTAGAGATGTGCACTTTCACTTTTGACTTTAGCAAGATTTGGTAAAATAAAATATACAATCAAGAGACAATGAACTACTACGAGGTTACGCTTTATCGCTCAAGTGCGCCAAAGCTGACATACTCCTTTGAAGATAAATTATCTGTGGGCTCTGTTGTTTTTGTGCCTTTAAAAACAACGACTAAAGAGGCAGTTGTTGTTATGGAGGTGGAGAAGCCATCATTTGATACGGCAGAGATACTTTCCTGTTCAGAGAAAATATATAGCGATAAGCAGATGGAGGTCGCGAAGTTTATCTCCGAATACTATTTCTCCTCTTTTTCGGAAGCTATTTCACTTTTTGTTCCCTACTTGAGGATTCAGGGCTCAGGGCTCAGGGCTCAGGAGAAGGATGAATCAGGAGTGCTGCTTCCTGAATTGTCTGACATTCAGAAAAAGGCCTATGATCAGCTACTGGAAAAAAGGAGGGCTCTGCTTTTTGGGGTAACAGGTTCGGGCAAAACAGAGATTTTTATTTCATTGATGGTTAAGATGCTGAAGGAGGGTAAGGCTTCTATTTTTCTGATGCCTGAAATATCACTGACACCGCAGATGGAGAAGCGTCTGAAGATTTATTTCGGCGATCAAGTTGCAATGTGGCATTCCAAATTGACAAAAAAGAAAAAAGAGCAGATCCTTGAGGGGATTTATGCGGGTGAAATTCGTATCATTGCCGGAGCGAGATCGGCACTTTTTACGCCATTGAAAGATTTGGGATTGATTATCGTCGACGAAGAGCATGACGATAGCTACAAGGCAATGACTAGACCGAGGTATCACGCGCGAGACGTGGCAGTGCTGATGGGGGAGAAACTGGGAGCAAAGGTGGTGCTGGCGAGTGCAACGCCGAGTGTTGCTTCGTATTATAAGTATGAAGTGATCAAGCTGAATAGACCCTATATTGTAACAAAAAAGAAGTATCGTTTTATGGGGGGTGCTTCATTGACAAGCGAGATGATCGGGACGATTGGGCAGAATTTCAGTAGGGGCGAACAGGGGCTTGTTTTTCTTCCGACACGGGGAAATTTCAAATATCTCTACTGCGAAAGCTGCGGTAAAACACATCTCTGCCCATACTGTTCGGTGGGAATGGCGCTGCATCGCTATCATCGTCATCTCAAATGCCACTACTGTGGCTACACAGAAGCGATAGCGGACACTTGCACATACTGCGGCTATTATCCCCTCAAAAGTGAGCGGATGGGTACCGTCGAGGCGATCGAAATGATCAAAGAGCAAATACCTCAGATGCAAATTGAACAATTTGATAAAGACAGCATTACTTCTGCTAAAAAACTCAAAGATGCTCTGATGCGTTTTGAAAGAGGAGAGAGTCAATTGCTGTTGGGGACGCAAATGCTCAGCAAGGGGCACGACTATGCGAATATTACGCTCTCTGTTATTATGGGGCTTGATTATATCCTGGGATTGGCTGATTATCGTGCCAGAGAGAGGGCAGTGAGTCTGCTGCTGCAGATAGCCGGACGATCAGGGCGTGCCAAAGAGGCAGAGGTTCTAATTCAGACCAACAATAAAGAGATGTTTATTCCCTATCTGAATGATTATGAAAAATTTCTCAAGGAAGAGTTGGCATTTGTCAAAGATATCTATCCTCCTTTTGTCTCCCTTGCGCGTATCCTCATTGCCCATAAAGATCAAAACAAAGCTATGGATTTGACAGCAGAGATAGTAAAGAAGCTTTCTGGTTTTCCGGAAATCGAGATTGTTGGAAGCGGGAAAGCTCCGATAGAGCGGATCGCCAATAAGTACCGCTATAATATTTTACTTCGCTCAAAAAAACGAACTCCACTGTTGAGAGCACTGCACTCTGTTAATCAGAGGGGTATTGAAATTGACATGGACCCGGTAGAGTTTTCATAACTATTCAACGAGAAATATTAAGATTTTCGGTAAAATAGATTTTTTAGAGAGTCAGTAAAAGTTGAAAGGCAATTCTTGAAAGAACGATACCCAACCAAAAAAATCTATGTCGGCGATGTCGCTGTCGGCGGTGATGCGCCGATATCGGTGCAGTCGATGACTTATAGCAGTACCAACAATGTTGATGCCACAGTCGAACAGATCAATCGGCTGCATTTTGCCGGGTGCGATATCGTCAGAGTTGCCGTGCCTCAAATGCAGGACGCTTTGGCATTAAAGGAGATAAAAGAGCGTATCTCTATACCGTTGATAGCAGATATCCATTTTCATTACAAATTGGCTCTCGAAGCGGCAAAATGGGTCGATTGCATTAGGTTCAATCCAGGGAATATTGGTGAGAAGTCACGCATCAAAGAGATCGTCAAGGCATGTCAGGAGCGAAATCTTCCTATTCGTATTGGAGTCAATTCCGGATCGCTGGAGAAAGAGTTTGACGATAAGTATGGTCCAACAGCGGAGGGAATGGTGGCATCCGCCGAGTATAACATCAAATTTTTGGAAGATTTGGGTTTTACGGATATCAAAGTCTCTCTCAAGGCCAGCGATGTCAACCGAACGGTCGATGCCTATCGGATGCTCAGACCCAGAAACAATTATCCTTTTCATCTGGGTGTGACCGAAGCGGGAACACTGTTTCACGCTACAGTTAAATCCTCTATCGGACTTGGCGCTCTTTTGCTCGACGGTATTGGAGATACAATGCGTGTCTCCATCACCGGAGAACTTGAAGAGGAGATCAAGGTTGCCCGTGCGATTCTCAAGGACAGCGGAAGAGCGACCGATGGGCTCAATATTATCTCCTGTCCTACTTGCGGGCGTATCGAAGCAGACCTGGTCTCTGCAGTCGAAGAGGTGGAGAGGCGTACTGCACATATCAAAACTCCAATGGATGTCTCTGTGATGGGATGTGTGGTCAATGCTATCGGTGAAGCTAAACATGCCGATGTTGCTATCGCTTATGGAAAGGGCAGCGGGCTGGTAATGGTCAAAGGGGATGTGGTTGCCAAACTGTCTGAAAAAGAGTTGGTAGACCGTTTTGTCGAAGAGGTGGAGAAGTTTGCAGAGGAGAACAGCTAAGAATGGAGAATATGTACAATCTCAACATTGAAAGAGCAGTCCTCTCTGCTATCGTCTTTGATCCTGAGATATTTGAAGAGATTGCGGCGAAGCTGAAGCCGCATGATTTCTATCTCCCCTTTCATCAACATCTTTTTACAGCGATGGAAGCTTTGGTTGCAGATGAAAAGCCGATCGATGAGGAGTTTTTGCGCAGCAAAATGGTATCGATGGGGAAATTTGACGAGACAGGAATGATCGATGTGCTCTCCGCCAATCCGATCTCCAATACGGCCGCCTATCTTAGTGAGATCAAAGCCAAATCAGCTAAGCGGGCACTCGCGACTTTGGCAACAGAGATCAAGAAAGTGACGATCGAAGATGACCTGCCGGCAATAGAAATTATGAACCTTGTCGAGAAGAAACTCTATGAGATCACCCAGGATAGCACCAATGAGGACTTTCGTGAATCGAAGGATATCACGCTGGCAATGATGGAGGAGATCGATCGGCTCAAAGCATTGGGAAACTCCAAGCTCATCGGAACGGACACAGGATTTCGCAATCTCAATGACAAGACCAGTGGCTTTGGCAGAGGAGACTTGGTCATCATCGCAGCGAGGCCGGCTATGGGAAAAACGGCACTGGTACTCAATATGGCGCTCAAAGCGATCGAGCGCAATGAGGGAGTGGCATTTTTCTCGCTGGAGATGCCGGCAGAGCAGTTGATGCTTCGGATGCTCTCTGCCAAGACATCGATTCCTCTGCAGGCATTGCGGGTAGGAGATCTCAAGGATGACCAATGGAGTCAGTTTTCAGCTGCTGTAGATGACATATCACAGAAGAAACTTTTCGTCGATGACGGAGGTTATGCGACGATCCACCATGTGCGCTCCAAACTCCGAAAGCTCAAATCACAGCATCCGGAGATTACGGTCGCGATCATCGATTATCTTCAGCTGATGAGCGGCGAGGGTGGAAGAGAAGGGCGCCAGCAGGAGATTTCCGAGATTTCCCGTGGACTCAAGCAGCTTGCAAGGGAGCTTGATATGCCGATCGTTGCGCTCTCTCAGCTTAACCGGTCACTTGAGTCGCGCGATAACAAGCGGCCGATGCTGAGTGACTTGCGGGAATCGGGAGCGATCGAGCAGGATGCCGACATCATCCTCTTTGTCTATCGCGATGATGTCTATCGTGAAGCCCAGGAGAAAGAGAAAGAGATGCGGGCAAAAGCAGAAGGCAGAGAGTATGAAAATGTCTTTCGCAAAAAGTCTGAAGAGGATGCCGAGATTATCATTGGAAAGCAGAGAAATGGTCCGACAGGCACAGTTGAGCTGATCTTTCAGAAAAATTTTACACGATTTGTCGATGCTTCGCCAACGGCTGCCTTTGAAGTGGTCTATGAAGAGGGAAATATTGATATGCGCGAGGGAACGATAGAGTTACCTCCGATATGATAATGCTGCTATAGGTGTAGTATATGATACTGGAGAAGCCACCCCTGTTTGAGAACCGCAAAGAGTTCACTATTGTGATGGCTCTATTATTGGGAATTCTTCTTATTCGACTTGCTTTTCTCTATTTTGAATATCGTGAGTTTGTCTCCAAGCCTTTCTATTATACCAATGCAACTGTGCTTCTTCAGTACAGTAAAAAGAAGAAAGGGAAATCTTATGAAGTACTGAAGCTCCAGAGCGACGCGGGAAAGAAGTTTTATACCACTTCGCATCTTTTTCGTAATTTGACCGGAAAAATTGTTCGTGTCAAAATGTTTCCGGATGAGAAGATCAGTTTTGCGGACTATCTGGGAACTTTTTATATAAAAACTATACTCAAAGTAGTCGGTGATGCTCCAGGTACGCATAAAAAAGAGCTTTTGAATGCGATCGCCGCACAGCACAAGAGCCCGGATATGACAGCATTTTATCAAGCAATATTTTTGGCTGCACCGGTATCAAAAACACTCAGGGAGTCTATCTCGGGTCTTGGAGTGAGTCATCTGGTGGCACTGAGCGGTTTCCATCTGACAATCTTGTGGGGATTGATTTATGGGATATTGGCACTGCTTTACGGGCAAGCACAAAAACGATGGTTTCCCTATCGATTTGTACTGGTAGATATGGGAGTGTTGACGCTGGGCATATTGTGGGCTTATCTTTGGTTTGTTGATTATCCTCCCTCTCTATTGCGCTCTTATGCCATGTTGTCTATCGCCTGGCTATTGCTGTTGATGGGGATCAAATTGATCAGTTTTGAATTTTTGGGTTCTGTGCTGATGCTGCTGCTGGCACTTTTTCCTGAGCTTGTTGTATCGCTGGGATTTTGGTTTTCGGCCTCCGGAGTCTTTTATATCTATTTGATATTGTACTGGAGTCAGGAGGGCGGTACCTGGTGGGAAAATAAGTGGATGATCTCTCTCTTTTCTATACCAGTGGGGATATTTACTTTGATGCTTCCTGTGGTGCATGGGTTTTTTGGGATGACATCATCATGGCAGCTTCTATCGCCCATTCTCTCTTTGGGATTCATTCCCTTCTATCCCCTGGTGATCGGTCTGCATCTGTTCGGTTTGGGAGGTCTGTTTGACAGTGCTCTTTTTGAGCTTTTTAAATTGCCATCATCCTCTCGGGAGCATCTTCTTCCTTTGTGGATATTGTTGATCTATGTGCTGCTTTCGCTTGCTTCGATGCGGAGTCGTATTTTTTTTCTTTCGACGCTAGGTTTTGCCTCGTTCTACCTTGCCTACCTTTTTGTCTAAGAGATAGCAGAAGCGCAGACCATATAAAAAAATCATCCATGAAATATAGATCCAGAGAAAAAAGAAGAGCAGCGTACTGATACTGCCGTAGATACTTGCATAGGTATGGTTGTTGAGAACATAAAAGATGAAGCCTGCCTTTGCAATGTACCAGATCAATGATGCAATAAAAGAGCTGCTGACAGCGGCTCTTTTGGAGATATTCGTATGGGCAGAGAGTTGATAGGCGATATAAAATGTTCCCCAGATCATTAAAAACGGGAGAAAAAAGTAGAGATGAATAACGCTGGTGATATCACTTTTGTCCAGATAGTGCTGCACCTTTGCAGAGAGAAAAAAGGAGACACCCAGCATAAGCGGAACGATGATAATAATTGTTGTATAGTTCTTGAGCGCTTCAATAATCGTTCTTTTTGGGGTTTCAAAGATATCGTTAACGACAAAATCATAGTTTTTGAAAAACATAACAGTAGCAATCAGAACATAAATAATACCCATTATGCCTAGTTTTCCGGAGTTTGCTATAAAGCCATCGATATATTCCATAATCACTTTTGAATTTGCAGGCATAAGATTCTCAAAGATAAGGGTATGTATATCAGAATAAACTGTTTGAAAAAGAGGCAAAGAGGTAAAAATTGCAAGTAAAATTACAAGTATGGGAATGATAGAGAAGAGTGTGCTCCAGCTCAGACTGGAGGCATAATATCCTATGCGGTCATCAAGGAGATCATTGAAAAAAGTTTTTATCAAGGGAGCCTTTGTTTCAAGTACTTTCATAATCTAGTCCGGCAGTCCCATTTTCCCCGGATTGAGAATATTGTTGGGGTCAAAAGCCTGTTTGATATCCCTGAAAAGGTCCAATTCCGGTTTATTGAAAGCGATATCCATAAAAGGAGCCTTGCTGGTACCGATGCCATGCTCGCCGCTGAGTGTTCCTCCCATCTCGACAACAAGTTCAAAAATTTCTCTGATGGCATGATGTCCCTCCTCGAGCTCTTTGGGTTTGCTCCCATCCACCATGACATTGACATGTATGTTTCCGTCACCGGCATGACCGAAGCATGGAACTTTGAAGCCGTACTTTTCTCCGATAGCATATATACGGTTCAGTGCATCAGGAAGCATACTGCGCGGCACGGAGATATCTTCATTAAGTTTTTTACTCCCGAAGATGGTGATCGAAGGGGAGGCATTGCGTCTGGCATACCAGAGCTTGTCACGCGCCTCGCCATACTCTGCAATGATGAAATCCTGTGCTCCATTCTCCCGGAAAGACTCTTCGAGAATTTTGAGTTGAAAATCGACCTCCTGGGAGACATTGCCGTCGACATCTCCGATCAGCAGTGCTCCGGCATCGTCAGGGAGTTTTATCCCCAGTTTCTCCTTGAGTGCCTGAACAACAAGACTGTCGAGGAACTCCATCGCTACAGGATTGGCACCGGATGCGAGAGATTTGAAGACAGCATTCATTGCATTTTCGACAGAAGGGAAGATGCCCATGTAGGCTTTGGTAAATTTTGGTTTGGGAATGAGTTTGACCGTGATCTCTGTGAGTACTGCCAGCGTCCCTTCGCTTGCGATCAGAATCCCTGCGATATTGTAGCCTGCGACATCCTTGATCGTTCTTTTTCCTGCACGGATGATATCACCGTTGGGGCGTACAGCACGCAGAGCCATTACATAATCTTTGGTGATACCATACTTGGCAGCACGCATTCCGCCGGCATTTTCGCTGACATTTCCCCCGATCGTAGAGTACTCTTCGCTGGCAGGATCGGGCGGATAGAAGAGCCCGACCTCTTCAACCGCTTGTTGCAGATCCATATTGATCACTCCGGGCTGTACGACAGCAACCATATTTTCCATATCGACTTCAAGTATCTTGTTCATATGCTTTTCCAACGCCAGTATGATGCCGCCATTGATGGGCAAGGCACCGCCGGTAAATCCGGACCCTGCACCGCGTGGTGTGATAGTGATATGATGATGGTTGCAGTAGATTAGAATACGGCTGATATCTTCTTCATCTCGGGGGAAGAGGACAGCATCAGGCTCAAAGCGCGTGCGCGTTGCATCATAACTGTAGGCGATGAGGTGGGCTTTGTCGCTATAGACATTCTCCTTTCCGATAATCTCTTGAAAGGTTTGGATATGTTTTACATCGATCACCGGATATTCCTCATCAGCTGATAGTAGGTAGCTTTTGATTTTTTGGAAAACCAGCCTGCCTTGATCTTGCCCAATCGTGTATAGAAGGGAGCCTGGCCTTTTGCAGGGAGGCCGCTAAGTGCCTTTTGGGAGATGTACTGTTTGCTGACGGGGTCGTAAAGTAAGGCTTTTCCTTTTTGGATGATATAGATCAGGCCGACCTGATACTCATTGGCAAACTTTTGCAGGTTTTCTTGAGTGGGAAATTGATCCCCCTCCTGCGAGAGAAACATCGCATAGAGGTCAGGGTGAATCCAATTTTTATTGGCAGAACCGGTAATCCTGGCATAAGTATTGGCATCGGGTGCCAACAGCAGGATATTCTTGTACAGGTAGCCGCCGATCACCTTGTCATTGACTCGGACTTTCGGCTTGACAGCGGGAAGTTCGTCATGGGAAATCGGATCATTTTTAAGCAGTGTCGCTCTACTGTTTCCTTCGTATTTCAGGTAGGCTGTAATTGCTGCGAGATCATGTCCGTAATTGTGTATGACAACGGCACTCATTCCTTTTGCAGGAAAACTGCGTGTCAGTGTGGCTTTGTTATTCTTGATGCCGGCAATCGAACTATAGACTGTAGGAGGGTAAAAGTCTGCCAGAAGAGAAGTGATTGAAATGATAAAAGTAAATGCGATAACGCGCATAATAATCCTTTAAGTGTAAACATTATTGTGATATGCAGATTATACTTGATGAAGATTAAAAATCCAGTATCTCCAGGAAAAATAGCCGTGATAATTAACCATCTTTTGATATAATGGCATAAATGTTGGGAGTGCTATGAAAACTTTACTTCTATTTTTGTTTTTGGCTTCTTCTCTGTTCGGGGCCAAGGCTGTTGAGACGCGTTGGCTTGAGGGGCAGTCGTTTTCCGGCTATCTGGCAGACCGCAATGCCTCTATCGGTCTGATCCGCAATATCGACGAGGATGACAGGCAGTTTTTATCAGAGATACAGAGTGGCGTGATATTTTATGAGCTTTTCAGCAAAGAGGGCACACTCCTGCAGGCACTCATCCCTATTGGGGAAGAGATGCAGATCCAGATCATTCGGGAGGATGAGGATGAGAAGTATTCGTTTGATATCGTACCTATAAATTTCATTGACCGTGAACATCAGGCGGTGATCTCTATCCAGTCAAATCCCCATACCGATATCAGCAGGGCTACCAATAATCGTAGATTGGCAGATAAAATTTACTACTTTTTAAAAAATCATGTAGATTGTCGCAAGTTGCACAAGAATGATACACTGGCTATTATCTATTCTCAAAAAGAGCGCCTTGGAAAACCATTTGGCTCTCCGGATGTAAGTATTGCGATGATCGAAACAGGAAAGAAGAAGTGGTTCATCTATGCCGATGAAGAAGGTGTGCCCTATATTGATAGTTGCAAAACAGTGACATTTGATGCCAAAGGGAACCCCGTCACTCCTGCGGAGATCAGAAAACTCAAGCGTAAGCAGCAGTTTGGTATGCCATTGCGGCATATCAGGATCTCGTCGCGTTTTACCTATAAGCGATGGCATCCGATACTGCATCGATACAGGCCGCACCTGGGAACAGATTTTGCTGCAAGGAGGGGAACTCCGCTGCTGGCTGTCAATGCGGGAACAGTAATTTTTTCAGGACGCAAGGGAGGCTATGGCAAGGTGGTGAAGATCAAACACCGTGGAGGCTATGTCTCTCTCTATGCACACCAGAGCCGTATCCGTGCCAAAAAAGGGCAGAAGGTCAAAAAAGGGCAGGTGATAGGCTATGTAGGGAGTACTGGGCGGAGTACGGGCCCTCACCTTCATTTTGGGCTCTACAAAAATGGCCGTGCAGTAGATCCTATGCGTGTACTCAAGAAGAAGAGCAGTGGAGGGCTTCTCTCTTTCGTCACTAAAAAAATAGAGATCAAAGGTGCGAAAAAAAACAAAGCCAGGATGCTCAAAATGCTTGAGCAGCCCCTTGAGAACTTCAGGTGGGAAGATATCAAAGAAAATTTTGTACTGGTCAATAGCAAAAAAGATACCAACCAGAGTAAAGAGAGCTAGTCGATGCTAAAAGATGTTATGCACCTGGAAGAGTCAAAATTACTGCTTGATACCCTACTTAAAGAGCCGAAAGGGTTTGAGGAGTATCATGCCAATGAGATCGCTAAAATCCTCAAGGAGGTTTATAATCAGGAGGGTTTAGACGCATTTCTTGTTTATATGCGCGCGATTCCCGAAGAGCATCTGGGTGAAGTGCTTCTGGAACTTCCGGAAAATATCAAAGATGAGGCGCTGAACGAACTCTCTGTCAGTAAGTTGGTTGATATCGTCGATGAACTGGATTCTGATGATGCTGTTGACTTGATGCAGGATATCGAAGATATCGATAGC
Source organism: Campylobacterota bacterium (assembly GCA_034722775.1). Taxonomy (GTDB): domain Bacteria; phylum Campylobacterota; class Campylobacteria; order Campylobacterales; family Sulfurovaceae; genus SZUA-451. The sequence goes on from JAYEOH010000026.1 coordinate 13,652, forward strand.
GACAAAGAGCAAGAGGTGCTTTCCAGTCTGGACAAAGAAGATATCGAAGATATCAAACTTCTCAAAAAATATGAAGAAGACGAAGCCGGCGCACTGATGCAGACAGAGCTTTTTTCCGCACATCTGGATGAGGTCATCGGAGAAGCTGTCGAGCGCCTGAAAAAATTGAAACGGGAAGAGGACCTTGATAATGTCCACCAGGTTTTCATCATCGATAAGTTTGATATGCTGATCGGTGTGATTATGCTCGAAGATCTTATCACTTATGATTTTGATAAGCCATTCAGAGATTATTTTGACAAAACGCATAAAATGATCAAGAGAGTTAAGTCCAGAGATGATATCAATGAGGTTGTCAATATTTTTGAAAACTATGATCTTGTTGTGCTCCCTGTTGTTGATAGTCAGGGAGTCTTGGTCGGCCGTATTACTTCTGACGATATCTATGATATTATCGAAGAGCGGGCGACAGACCAGATCTATAAGATGGCTGGTGTTGACGACGAAACGGAAGAGGACAAAGATATTGCATCTATCACCAGAAAACGCGGTATTTGGCTGGGGGTCAACTTGGTGACAGCTATTTTGGCTTCTCTGGTGATCGCTCTCTTTGATGATACGATCCAAAAATATGTTGCGCTGGCAATCCTCATGCCGATCGTTGCATCGATGGGCGGAAATGCCGGTACGCAATCTTTGACGATTATGGTGAGACAGATAGCATTGGGAGAGATGAGCTGGTCGGAAGCCAAAGACTCTATTCGCCAGGAGATTGCTGTTTCACTCCTGAATGGATTGGTCTTTGCGCTATTGATGGGGGTAATTGCATTTTTCTGGTTCTCTGATGCAAGATTGGGCATCGTGATTGCCATGGCAATGATTATCAATCTGCTTGCCGCAGGTTTCTTTGGTACTGTGATTCCTCTGGGGCTCAAAAGAGTCGGAACAGATCCTGCGGTGGCGAGTTCGGTACTGTTGACTACTGTGACCGATGTGTTGGGTTTTTTTGCCTTTTTGGGGCTTGCGCAGATGATACTTATATGATGGGAGAGTGATGATAAACGAGATAGAAAACTTTAGATTGGAGCCTTTGAAGAATCCTCATTATGTCCATACTTCTCTGGCAACTTATCAGCAGAATGGGATAGCTAAAGATTGGGAGATTGTCCAGGCGCATGACAGTGTAGCCATACTGATCTACCATACAGAGCGGAACTGCTTCATACTGGTAAAGCAGTTCCGCCCGGCAGTCTATCTTCACAATGATAACGGGATGACGATCGAGCTCTGTGCGGGTATCGTGGATAAGGATTTGACACTTCGGGAGATTGCCTATGAAGAGATCGAAGAGGAGTGCGGCTATCGGGTCCCTCTGGAGAGTGTGGAGAGGATCACGGCATTTTACACTTCTGTCGGTTTCGCAGGCAGTCAGCAGACACTTTACTATGCTGAAGTCAATGACGACATGAAGGTTTCTGAGGGTGGCGGTGTGGATCATGAGATGATCGAAGTTATAGAGATGTCTCCGGCAGATGCAAAAGTCTTTATTTATGATGAAAGTATCGCTAAGACACCTGGATTGATGTTTGCGTTTATGTGGTGGTTTATGACGAGGGAGAAGTTATAGTTTTATCCAACCTTTTTTTACTTTCCTTGATTTCGTTTAGCAAGTCAAGCGCATGCTCATATTGTGCATCAAAGAAGATTAAAAGCTTTTGATATTCAGGTAGTGCTCTATTGATGAGCTGTCTAGTCTCAGAACCAAGTTCACACTTTTGTTGATATTTAAACTGTAGTTGTTTATACTCTTCCTTGTCTCTATTGTCTATAATAATCGGAAGATAACTTGACTTTAGAAGCGGAAGATTTGAGACAAGTCTTGCAAGTCTTCCATTGCCGTCCCAAAAAGGATGAATACCTGTAAAAGAAATGTGCATATCGGTATAAACTTTAACCGCATCTTCCCTTGATGCAATAGGCTTTGATATGTCTCCAAACTCTTTGAGCCAAAGGCGCATAAGATGTGGCACAAAATCAGGGTGAGGATAGTAAAAATGTTTATCTTTGCCATCAACTTTTTGCCATCTTCCGTTTGGCAGAACTTTATATGCACCATTAGGTCTTTCATAATCAACAAGGTGTTCAGTTTGAATTGCTTTATGCAACAAAAAAAGATCCTCTTCATTTATTGTATTTTTATCAAGAAGCTTATAGATAAGGTCAATAGCTTTCATGTGACCAACAACTTGATTGTGCTCTGCTAAAGATTTCCCCTGTACGGTTAAACCGTTTTCAATAATAAAAGTTGTGTCTCCTTCTGTTAGAGTGTTTCCCTCTATAGCATTAGAGTTGTAAGTCCATGTTGCTTTAAGCTTTTTAAGGAGCTCTTGCTTCTCATACTCTTCGAGATTATCAAACTCGTCACCCATAGTAAAACTTCCCCTTTCATATATATTCTAAAAAAACTCATCTAAGGCTTTCAATGCCTCTTATCTTTATAGTGTAATTATATCAAAATCATTACAAAATGTTAGTTTTTTAAATCAGAGATGAGTCTAAATATTTCTATCTGTTTTCTATAAACCGCTTGTTAAGAGTAGATCTTTTTTTGGAGTAGGGATTTCAATCCCGTCTTTACGGGACTAAAGTCCCTGCTCCTGTATGGTAATAATGGCATTGGAGGTGCCCTTAAGGAACCAAAATATTAAATAGAGAAAAATATATTCTTATTGCACTAACCGTTTTCCATTCAAAAAAGTATACAGTACCGGCAAATACAATAAATTCAACACCGTTCCCCAGGCCAGTCCAAATCCCAGCGCAATAGCAAGAGGCTGAAAGATGACTGCTTGCCCGGTAGGAAAGAAGATGAGCGTGGAGAGTCCGACGAGGGTAGTTACAGAGGTTAGAACGATGGGGCGGAAGCGTTTGGATGCAAGGGTGTAGATCTCTTCGATATTATTTGCTTTTTTGAGTGTCATGAGCATAATGATACCATCATTGATTACAACACCTGCGAGCCCGAGTATCCCCACGAGGGAGGGCATACCGATATTGACACCCAGCAGTTTATGCCCGACCATTACGCCCAGAAAAGAGAAGGGAATGACGGAGAGCAGCATAAAGGATTCCCTGAAAGAGTTGAAGAGATAGAGCATCGAGAGCATGATGAGTACGAGGGCAAGGGCAGAAGCAGAGAGCATGTCATTTTTGAGTTCGGCCTTTTTCTCCTGCTCCCCCTTTTGAACGATTTTTATACCGCTCTCCCTGATCTCCTGAAGTATCGGATCCAGTGTTGCGAGTACTTCATCAGCAGTGATGACTTTGGGATCGATATTGGCGAAGAGGTAGAAGTTTTTGACACCATTGTCTTTGGTGACTTTTTCAAACGCCTTGATAGATTCAAAGGTTGTGATCTCCTGAAGGGCGACGCTGCTGCCGTCTCCGAGTGGTATTCTCAGTGCTTCGAGTGTCTCCAGACTGTCTTTCCGGAGGCTCTGCACTTTTACCTCCAGGAGTCCTTCGTCATTGAAAGTCGTGGAAATTTTACGCGAGAGATAGAGGTCGGCAATACTCTTGCCGATGGTTGCTTCATCGATACCTAGAGACTCCCCGTAAGGGTTTATGTGAAGTTTGATCTCGTCGATTCCAAACTGGATATTATCCGTGATCGTGATGACTCCCGACATCGTTTCGAGTTTGGTTTCGAGTCTGTGAATCGCCTGGATGATCGCCTGGTTGTCTTCTGAAATGAGTCCGATTTTGATATCAGCCTTGATGGGACCTACCTTTTGCTGGACGATTGCAAGGTCGCGCAATCCAAATCGTTCTTTGTAATTTTGATCCTTGAGCCAAAGCGCCAGTTTTTTGGATATTTCAGCCGATTTCAGTTCTCTTGTTCTCTGGGCTTTGTCGTAATAAAAGGAGAGATAGGGTGTGACATATTTATCTACAATATTTTGAGCTTTGAGCTTCTCCAGCTCCAGGGTGATGTCTCCGACATAAGGATAGGTTTCACTGTTGGAGGCGCTATCACGCCGCCACCCTGCCACAGAGCCGATATGTTTGATATAGAACTCCTCTTTGCGGGGATGAAGATCCAGTTGTATCTGTTCGAGTATCTTGTTCATCGCTTCGACGCTGGTGTTGACATCTGCTTTGAGGGCGATATGAATTGTTTTGGAGTCGAAGCGGGGAAACATTTGAAATTTACTAGACTTGAAAGCGAGCACCGTCAGGAGCGGAACAATGAGGACGAAAGTAACCAAAAAGCCTTTTTTATGCCGCATGAGATGATGGATGATAAGACTGTAGATTCGTTTTGATGCTGCCCAGGAGTGCGTCTTCTCTTTGGCATTGAGGGTATGTGCCGCGTGAATAGGGAGAAAGATAAAAGATTCGATCAGAGAGGCGATCACCAACACGGAGACGGCGATAGGGATGAGCTTCATCACCTCTCCCATCTTGCCTGAGATAAGCAGGGCAGGGATGAAAGCAAAAAGGGTGGTAAGTGAAGCGATGATAACAGGTTTTGCCATCTCTTTGGCACCGAGAATAGCTGCCTCTTTGGCTTCATAGCCCTTTTCGATATATTGCTGGATATTTTCACTCACTACGATCGCATCATCGACGATGATTCCCAGGGCGAGCAGGACACCGATGAGAGAAATCATGTTGATGCTGTAGCCAAAAAGATAGAGTGCAAATGCTCCGATGAGAAAGGAGGTCGGTATCCCCAGAGCAATAATGAGTGCCATGCGGGAGTTGATGAGCCACGCAACCAGCAGAGTGATTACGACAAGTCCGAGAAGGATGTTGGAGATGACAATATTGAGCCTGTCTTTGATCTTTTCTGAGCGATCGTTATGGGCAAAGGCTTCGACCTTGGGATTCTGCTCGAGAAACTCGGAAAGTATGGATTCTATCTTCTCGCTCAGGCGCAGGGCATTGCCTTTTTCATCCTGTTTGACGACGATATTGAGGGCCGTTTTTGTGTCCATCAAAAAAAGTGTCTGCGCATCTTCATGATGTTTTTCTATCGTAGCGATATCTTTGAGGTAGAGAGATTTGCCTTCGACTGTGATACGCGTATTTCCCCAGGCTTCAGCACTTTTTTTGCCGTTGGCAGTAGAGAGATAAAAAAATCCACCCTTCTCATCCTCAATCTTGCCCATGGGAAAGATAAAAGAGAGTTTGCGAATGGTAGCGATGACACTCTCTGAACTGAGGTCAAAAGCTCTGATCTTTTGCGTATCGAGTTCTATCTCATAGATAATATCCGAATCTCCATAGATCTCTACTTCAGAGATATATTTGATGCCGCTGAGCTCCTCTTTGAGCTTTTGAGCTTTTGCTTTGATGGAAGAGAGAGGGAGTGTTTCTGAGGCGATGACGATATTGAGAAGGTCCCGCTTGACCTCGAGGACTTTGACGACAGGCTCATCCATATCTTCGGGGAGATCCCTTTTGGCGATGGCAAGGGCATCTTTGACTTTGTCTGCGGTATTATACTTGTCAATACCCTTTTCAAGTTCGAGGATAATGTTAAAACGACCGGGGTTGATGACAGTCGTCAAGTCTTTGATCCCATCGATATTATCGATCTCCTCTTCGAGAGGCTTAACTGCCATCTTGTCCATCACATCGAGAGAAGCACCGCTGTAGTTGCCTGAGATAGAGACCATATCGAGATCGAAAGAGGGAAAGATCTCTTTGGGTATTTTGATATAAGAGTAGACTCCCACTGCTATAATGAGAAAGAATAGAGTATAGTTCATTCGGGCATTTTGGGTAAAAAATTTGATCATGTGAAATGCCTCTACAGATTATTTAGTAGGTGATTATACAGTAAAAAAAGGTAA
>JAYEOH010000026.1:19612-23975 GCA_034722775.1 Campylobacterota bacterium
AGACTCCCACTGCTATAATGAGAAAGAATAGAGTATAGTTCATTCGGGCATTTTGGGTAAAAAATTTGATCATGTGAAATGCCTCTACAGATTATTTAGTAGGTGATTATACAGTAAAAAAAGGTAAGGATTCCCAGGAGCCTCGAACTTGTTCGAGGAAAAGGCCCAAGCCTTATAATTGCGGCATTGACTCGAACAAGTTCGAGTGTCCTAAAAAAGCTTAGCTTAATGGCATTAGAGCTGCCCTATGGTTTTAAAGACTGGCGAAGTATTTACTTCCGTCAGTATAAGTGTTGACGGTGAGTTTGGAAAATCTTTCGAGATAGTCCCAGAAATCATCGATCAGTGCCTGGTCAACATCTTCAAGCTCATTGAGCGCTTCTCTCATCGTTCCGAGCCATTCGATACGAGATTTCTCATAGATCGAAAAGTCATCATGCAGTCGCACCATATATTCATTGAGTTCCACTCCGCCGGTCTCCTCTTCGTAGACTTTCGGACCGCCGCAGATCTGGATGAAAAATTTGGTATTTTTTACTTTTATCTCATCAAACTCCTCTTCGTCTTGCGGGAAAAAGTTAGCAATATCACTTTCGTAAATCTTATCGTAAAAGCTATACATCAATTTTCGCATACCCTCTTCGCCGCCGATTGCTTCATAAAAAGCAGGATCCGGGTTTTTGAAGTCAACATGTTCACCTTTTACAGTAGGTGTTATTTCAAAGCTCATTTTTTGTCCTTTTATTGTTTTCTTTTTATATATTCTATCAAATTATTATAAATATAACTCTACTTCCTATCATCACAATAGCGTTTCATCAAGTCACCATAACTCTCAATCCTGCGATCTCGAAGAAAAGGCCAGATATCACGAACCTCTTTGGTTCGTTTCTGATCGATCTCGGCATAGAGGAGTGTTTCATTTATCGGATCCGCCTGGGCGAGTATCTCCCCCTGTGCTCCGCAGACAAAACTATGACCCCAAAAATTTATCCCATCCATTACCCCGGAGCTGTCAGCCTCAAATCCCACACGATTGCAGGAGAGTACAGGGATGGCATTGGCGATGGCATGGGAGCGTTGGATGGTGATCCAGCTCTGCATCTGTCTCTTTTTTTCTTCACTGCTGTCAGAGTCGAACCAGCCTATCGCGGTAGGGTAGATCAGCAGTTCTGCCCCTTTGAGTGTCATGATGCGTGCTGCTTCAGGGTACCACTGATCCCAGCAGATCAATACGCCGAGTCTTCCCACACTGGTTTGTATCGGTTCAAAACCGAGATCACCGGGGGTAAAGTAGAATTTTTCATAAAACCCGGGGTCATCGGGGATATGCATTTTGCGATATTTTCCGGCGACAGTGCCGTCTTTTTCGAAAACAACGGCTGTATTGTGATAGAGTCCGGCGGCGCGTTTTTCAAAAAGAGAGGTGACCAGGACGACTTGGTTGGTTTTGGCAACTTTACTCCAGTAGAGCAGATCAGCTTCATACTCATTGGCATACTCAAAAAACTTTACATCTTCGCTTTGACAGAAATATTCGTTTTGGTGAAGCTCCTGCAGGACGACCAACTCTGCTCCATTTTGGGATGCCTCTTTGATTTTTTTGCTTGTGGCATTCATCATCTTTTGCTTATTGTCATTGTAGTGTTGTTGGATCAGTGCTACTTTCAAGTCCATCTCCTTTATTGGGCTATTTGCATTGTAGAGCAGTGGAGGCTTCCGCCCTCTTCGATCAGTTTTTCACAGTTGATGGGGATAATCTCTCTGTCGGGAAAAACCTCCTTGAATATCATGCCAACCTCTTTATCTGTGCGTACATTGTAGGTTGGGTAGATCAATGCGTTATTGGTGATGAGGAAATTGGCATAGGTAGCAGGCAGTCGTTTGCCTTCCCGGTTATACTTGGCTTCACACATAGGCAGAGGGATCAGCCGATAAGGTTTGCCTTGAATCGTCTGAAAGCTCTGTAACTCTTCTTCCATTTTCTGCAGCGAACTATAGTGTTCGTCCTCCTTGTCATCACACTTGACATAGGCGATTGACTCTTTGTCAATAAAACGGGCAAGTGTATCGATATGGCTGTCGGTATCATCTCCTGCTAGATAGCCGTGGTCGAGCCAGAGGATGCGCTCGGTACCGAGATACTCTGAGAGTTTGGAAGCAACTTCTTCTTTACTCAGTCCGCTGTTACGGTTGGGGTTGCAGAGACAGTGAGAAGTAGCCAGGATCGTTCCGGCACCATCAGACTCGATCGAGCCTCCTTCCAACACAAAATCTATTGTCTCCAAAGGTGTGGTTCCCAGATATCCTTTTTGATGTAAAGCCTTGTTGACACTATTGTCAAGCGAAGCATCAAACTTTCCGCCCCAGCCGTCAAAGGTAAAGTCGAGCAGTTTGCTTTCCCCTTTCTCTTCTATAGAGATATAGCCATAGTCCCGTATCCAGGTATCGTTGGTCGGGATTTCGATGAAGCTCATGTTTTGGGTGCTGCAAAATCTATCGGAGATGCTCTTTTTGTCACGGCAGATGATATAGACAGGCTGGGCATAAGCGATCGCCTGGGCGATACGGATGAAAGGAGTGAGTGCCGCTTCCAGATCTTCTGCCCAGTCTGTCTCTTCGTGAGGGAATGCCATCAATATTGCTCTTTGCTTTTCCCACTCTGCTTTTATCCTGCGCATATAAATCCTTTGGTCTTAACAATTTTGAGTATAATCCACTATGGCTTTTATCACACTCAATAGAGAAAACTTCTATCACAATCTTAACCAAATTGCGCTAAAAACAGGCTCGGTGGACAAAATTGCAATCGTCTTGAAGGATAATGCTTATGGTCATGGTCTCAGACTGATGGCACAATTGGCAAGCGATTTTGGCATCAGGCACGCAGTTGTAAGAGATCATCTCGAAGCGGCAGAGGTTAACTCTTTGTTTGAAACCGTTTTGATCCTGGGGGGTGAAGTGCTTTCTCTGGATCGATGCAGTTATGCGATCAACTCGCTGGAGGAGATCGCTGCGATCCCGGCAGGTACAAAGGTCGAACTCAAAGTTGATACGGGAATGCATCGTAATGGTATCGCTATGGATGAGGTGGATGAAGCACTCTCTTTGATCCGAAAATATGATCTGAACTTGACAGGCTTGATGACACACTATCACAGTGCCGATCTCCTGGGCTCTGAACTTTTTTGGCAGCAAAAGCAGTTTGAAATAGTATGTCAAACTGTCCGCGAGGTCGGTTTTTCAGATCTGAGGATACATTCTCATAACTCTGCTGCTATTTTACGATCAAAACATTTTGATGAAGATTTGGTCAGAGTCGGCATCGCTGCTTATGGGTACAATGAACTTCCCTCTCCTTTTGACAATGTGGTGCTAAAGCCGGTGCTGAAGCTGCACGCCCGGAAAGTTTCATCACGCAGCCTAAAACAAGGCGAGAGAGTAGGGTACGGAGGCACATTCACTGCACCCAAAGAGATGCGCATCTCCACCTATGATCTGGGATACGGGGATGGTTGGTGCAGAGGTGACAGCGATCACCCATATATAACTGCAGAGGGATTGCCGATCCTCGGACGGGTTTCGATGGACTTTGTCGCCCTGGAGACGGACAAGGATGAAGTTTGCATTATGTCTGATGCGCAAGAGGCGGCAAAACAGTTCGGCACTATCAGCTATGAGATGACCACTGCTCTCTCACCAAATATCGAGAGAATTGTTATTCAAGGGATACATATTTAATGTATGGTTGTGGTGTTGTCGGGAGACAACACCCTACAGCCGAACATTGATTGACTTGTGTTGATGTGTCCCCGTAGGGTGTTGTGCCCTCACAACACCAATGGTATTCCCCATTCTTTCTTGTGGGTACCCTTGACAGAAAACAAAATTCCTGCTAAAATTCACCCACTTCCCAAAAGTTAGTCGGTTACTAGTTACTCATTACTAGTTACTCATTAAATACGGGGGTGACTTGGTTTCGACTGGAGTAGTCGGGGCTATGTGCATGTCGGACTGAGCAATTCCGTTACGCGGCTCATTTAGCTTAAACGCAAACAATACAGATTACCGTCCAGCTTACGCAGTAGCGTAAGTTTTTAACCCCGCGCAAGCGGTTGGACTGCCTCGCTAGTGAGTGTCATCTTAGCTGGATTTTGAGGTATCATATCTGATGACTATGCTCCATGGAAGCTATGCCATGGTGTGAGAATCCTAGCTGGTCTGGCAAAGTTTTGAGTGCGGTACAAAACCAGATGAGAATTAACAACACTGACTAAACATGTAGAGTCATAGTTCTATCTATTTCAGGACACGGGTTCAATTCCCGTCGCCTCCACCAAAATAACTTCCAATAACATCCATT
>JAYEOH010000027.1:0-12519 GCA_034722775.1 Campylobacterota bacterium
GTCACTGCACACTCTTTCATTACAGCATAATCACTTTTACTTCCTATAACTATCGATACAAATTTCATTTCATTTCCTTTTTTTGATTTTGATTTTTATCTCACTCTGCAACTTCTATTTCACCAAACCTTTTTTCTCCAATGCCTCACCAATCCCACGCCTGAGAATCGTATACCCTGGCAAGATTGTCGGTAAAACAATGTCGTTAAGATCACCGCTATGAATGCAATCAAAGACTTTGCCACTCACTGCAATGATCTGCTTGAATGTCAACCAATACTGTCCCCCTTGAACTTCTATTTTGCCATATTCATTATCCACCAGATCCACACTCGCTCCCATAGGCAGGACGATTTCTACACTATCACCTACACAGGTTTTGTCTTTACATTTCCAACTCTTGCCATCTTCACTCACTAGTGCAGCAACTTGATGGGTACCATTTTGGATGGTGAAGTCATGCGACTGAGTATCATCTTTCTCAAAGGGGCGGGAGATGAGATAGGCATCTGTAAAGCCTCTATTTTGAGTTGTCTCCAACTCTGCCTGATAACGCGTCGCTTCAAAATCTTCGGCATAGTAGTCATCGATCGCATGACGATAAGCCTTGGTCACAACACCTGCATAGTAAGGCGACTTGGTTCGCCCCTCTATTTTCAACGAGTCGATCACGCCTGATGCCAATATCTCATTGATATGTGATGCCATATTCATATCTTTGGCATTCATGATATAAGTCCCCACTTCACTCTCTTCTTCGAGTCGGAAGGTGGTGTTGGTCTCAGGATTATGTGCATATATCTCATACGGAAAACGACAGTCATTGGCACAGCTCCCGCGGTTGGGAACTCTGCCTTTTTGCAGTGCCGAGATCAGGCATCTTCCGCTGTAGGCAAAACACATCGATCCATGGACAAAAATCTCAATCTCCAAATCCGGTATCACGGATTTGATTGATTCGCAATCACGCAGACTGATCTCCCTCGCCGCAATAATCCGCTTCACGCCCATATCGTAATAGACCCGGGCATCCAATGCATTCATGACATTTGCCTGAGTTGAGAGATGCAAAGGAATATCCGGTGCAATCACTGCTGCCATTTTCACTACACCGGGACTTGCAATGATCAGTGCATCCGGCTTCAGATCTGCCATTTTGGCAATATGATTTTCATAAAGTTTGATTTGAGAATTAAAAGGAAAACTGTTGATCGTCACATAGACTTTTTTGCCTCGCTCATGTGCATAATCGATTCCTTCTGCGAAAGAGTCCATATCAAACTCCTTGCCGGAGCGGATACGCAGAGAAAAAGTACTGGTTCCGCCATAAACGGCATCCGCCCCGTAATTGAGCGCAATCTTGAGTTTTTCGAGATTGCCGGCAGGTGCGAGAAGTTCTGCTTTATGCAAATAGAGCCCTTTGCTTTAATTTTGAGTATTATTTTACTATAATAGTAGTAAAAAAGAGATGGGCAGCATGAGAATAGACCTTCATAACCACACAACACGATGCAACCACGCAGAGGGAACAGTCGGTGAATATATCCAAAGAGCTATCGAATTGGAAATTGATATTTATGGGTTTACAGAACATGCTCCGATGGACTTTGACCAGTACTACAGACTATCTTTTGATGAAATGGATGCCTATACTTCTGAGATACTAACTGCAAGGGAGAAGTACAGAGATCAAATAAAAATCCTTCTGGGGTACGAAGTCGATTATCTTCCGGGCTATATGGATGCTCGCGTACTGAATGCCGAAGTCGATTATCTCATCGGGTCTGTACATTTTCTTGACAAGTGGGGATTTGACAATCCGGAGTTTATCGGAAGATACAAAGATCGTGATATAGATGAAATCTGGCAAGCCTACTTCGATGCTGCCGAAGCGATGGCAAAAACAGGACACTTTGATATCGCAGGACACTTCGACCTTATGAAGGTTTTTAAATATATGCCGACAAAAGATATGAGGCTCCTGGCGGGCAAAGCACTCATAGCAATCAAAAAATCCAATATGGTACTGGAGATCAACACTGCCGGCCTGCGAAAACCAGTCAAAGAGATCTATCCTTCCGCACTCTTGCTGGAAGAAGCCTATAGTCTGGATATTCCTATTACATTCGGTTCAGATGCACACGCTGTTGACCAGGTAGGTTTCGGATATGACAAAGCTGTCGCATTGGCAAAAAGAGTTGGATACACAAAAGCTGTTACCTTTGAGCAGAGGGATAGAGAATTGGTTATTTTTTAGGCACCAAACAAGAAAACCTTACTCCTAATATAGGTATACTATACGGATAAAAAAATTTTACTGAGGAGAATACATGGGCAAATTTGTCAATAATGTAGATGAGTTTTATAAATATTGCGAAGCAAACGAGGTTGAGTTTGTAGATTTTAGATTTACAGATATCAAAGGTGTATGGCATCATATATCTTACCGTATGAGTGCAGTTGAAGCATCTATGCTTGAGGCTGGTCTTCCATTTGATGGCAGTTCTATCGAAAACTGGCAGCCGATCAACAAATCAGATATGCTGCTCAAGCCTGATGTTCCCACTGCATTTCTTGACCCCTTTACAGCAGACAGTACTATTATTGTTTTTTGTGATGTTTTTGATATTTACAAGGGTGACTTATACGAGAGATGTCCAAGATCTATTGCCAAAAAAACACTTGCATATATGGAAGCAGAAGGTATCGGTGACGAAGCATACTTCGGTCCGGAGAATGAATTCTTTATCTTTGACAATGTCCAGGTATGGTCAGGCATCAATGAAACAGGTTATAGAGTTGACTCAGAAGAAGGTGAGTGGAACTACTCTACTTCCTATGGAGAGATGGGCAATATGGGTCACAGACCGGGAACAAAGGGCGGCTACTTCCCGACTATGCCGACAGACTCTATGGTAGATCTCCGTGCTGAAATGATGCAAATCATGGAAGAGGTGGGACTGACAGTGATGCTCGGTCACCACGAAGTTGCCCAAGCACAAGGCGAAATAGGTATCAAATTCGGTGATATGATCGAAGCAGCTGACAATGTGCAAAAGTATAAATATGTCGTCAAGATGGTCGCTCACCTCAACGGCAAAACGGCAACATTTATGCCAAAACCACTTTATGGTGACAATGGTAACGGTATGCATGTGCACCAATCTATCTGGAGAGATGGCAAAAACCTCTTCTACAAAGAGGGTGAATATGCAAATCTCAGCCAAACAGCACTTCACTATCTAGGCGGTATTTTCAAACACTCTGCTGCAGTCTCTTCATTTACGAATCCAAGTACAAACTCTTACAAGAGACTTGTTCCTGGCTTTGAAGCACCCTCTATCTTGACTTACTCCAGTCAAAACCGTTCTGCTGCTTGTCGTATCCCTTATGGTGCCGGTGAAATGGCTACCAGAATCGAAACTAGATTCCCAGACTCTACAGCCTGTCCTTACCTCTGTTTTGCAGTATTGATGCTGGCAGGAATCGACGGTATCAAACAGCAGTCTGTACCGGTAGGACCTATGGATATCGACCTATTCGAACTAACCCTTGATGAGATCAAAGAGAAAAATATCCCACAAATGCCTCGTACACTCAGAGAGTCACTTGAGGGCCTTAGAGGAGATTTTGAGTTCCTTAGACCTGTCATGAGTGATGAGTTTATCACGACCTATAGACAATATATGTTTGCAGCTCAAGTACACCCAGATGAAGCTAGACCTACAGGATTTGAATTCTATACAACTTACTCTTGTTAAATTTCGGAGTGTACCTTTTGGTACACTTCAAACATCCTCTTCATCTCACAAACTAATCAATAATATAAAATTTTAAAATAGTGTGCCGCTATCCTCATCGATACCAGGCACAGGCGGTCTGGCTCTGGGATGGAGTGGATCATCGGGTTCCAACTCAAATATACTCTTTTTTTCCTCATCAATTCGTGGCTCCACAGGCTCAGGTATGCTCTCTTGCAAATCCCCTTCTCCTTCAACAAAAATATCCTGATCCTGGATAGTCTCAGCATCTCTTTTTGCTTCAGGGTGCAGTGTGATGGTGCCATCATCCTCAATATCTGCCTTAATTCGGGGCTCCTCGAAAGTGGAAGGCGGTGAAACCGGTTCATCCGGGGGAACCTCATCGAAAAACGAATCCTCAGAGATAAGATCTTTTTCCTCTACAGGCTTTTTAGTCTCTCCAAACATATCCAGAAAATCATCCTCTTCATTCTCGATTTTTTCACCACTGCTCCAAGCTTCCGACCGATCATCCGAAACAAGTGGCTCTTCATCTGCATACTCCCCTGACGACTCCCCTGCATGCTCTGTCGGATTGATATCTTCCTCCTGCATTGTATAACTTTCAGCTTCCAGCATCCGTTCATTTCGATTTCTCTCATCCTCCTCTATAGAGGCTGCTGTTTTTGGCAGAGGTGAAATCTCCGTATAGAGCTCAGATATTCCATCCACACTGCCTTCAAAAACCCCTTCCGGCCTCTCAAATATGCGTGGTGTTTCAGGATATAACTCCAACAATTTTTTATAATAGTATGCAAAAGCCGGTGCCGCTATTGCCCCTCCTGTTGCTCCGCGCCCGATACGACGATTGTTGTCGCGCCCGAACCATACGATTGTTTCAATTGTTGGGGAGTATCCGCAAAACCAGGCATCTATATTGTCATTAGTCGTTCCTGTTTTTCCTGCCAGCTCTATCCCCTCAACCTGAGCATTTTTTCCTGTGCCGCGCCTGACGACATCTTTGAGCATATCCGTCATGAGATAAGCTTGTTCCGGTTTAGTAAAGTCGACGATCTCCTTGGGTCGCGTCTCGTAGATCACAGCACCCTCTTTGGAGACGATTTTGCTGACCAGTCTGGGTTCTATCATATGGCCGTAATTGGCAAAAACTGAAAATATCTGTGCCATTTTCAGCGGACTAAGTCCCAGATTTCCCAGAGAGATCGACATATCTCTCGGAATATGCGGTACATCGAGAAGCGCCAATCGTTTTCGTATAGTGCTTACGCCAAGATCATAAACCAGATTGACTGTTGCAAGATTGCGCGAGTGCACCAGGGCTTCTCTGAGTCGGATAAAGCCTTTGAAGTCTCCCTCGTAATTTTTAGGTGACCAGATCACCCTCTCGCCATTTTTGTAATACTGAAAAGTTCTGGCGAGATCAGTCAGTTTCGTCGCAGGATTATATCCCATATCTAGCGCTGTCTGATAGACAAAAGGTTTAAAGGCGGAACCGGGCTGTCTCTTCGTCTGAGTGATCCGGTTGAATGCACTTTTTTTATAATCCACCCCACCGACCAGGGTCAGGATATCACCGGTTTTACTCTCCACAGAGACCACTCCTCCATTCAGCGTTGAGGTTTTAACATTTTCCTTGTACTTTTTCAGTGCTTTATTATAAGCAAAAGAGAGTGCTTCTCTGGCAATCTTCTGCTGTTTCATATCCACTGTAGTGTAGATCTTGTATCCGCCTGTTCGAATATCACCAAGCCTCCCCTTGAAGCGCCTCTGCACTTCATCTACAATATAAGGAGCGATATTCTGCGTTAGTGTCGTTTTATACACCTTGGGTGTCTCTTTGATCGCCTTGATATATGCCTCTTCAGTGATCCAGCCGATACTTTTCATCCGGTAGAGGACACTGTTGGCACGGGTCAGTGCGCGTTTATAATGTCTCACTGGATTGAGATAGCTTGGTGCATTGGGCAAGCCTACCAGAATGGCAGACTCCTTGAGTGTCAAATCCTGCAAATCTTTATGAAAAAATCCCTTTGCCGCCGTCTTGACACCATAGTACCCATTCCCAAAAAAGATCTCATTGAGATAGCGTTCGAGTATCTCCTCTTTGGTCAACTCATGCTCTATCTTGAGTGCCAGGATTGCCTCTTTGAGTTTACGCGCAAGTTTTTTTTCATTGCTGAGGAGTTTGTTTTTGATCAACTGCTGTGTCAGAGTACTCCCGCCCTCGACGAATTTACCAGCCTTGATATCTGTGACAATTGCACGGATAATGGCATCAGGATTGACACCTGGATGTTCAAAAAATCGTGTATCTTCTACAGCGATCAATGCCTCGACCAGATAGCCGGGCAACTCATCATAGCGGGCATAAAGCCGATGCCTCTTTTTGAATACATACGCCAACTGCTGACCATTCCGATCCAGGATCACACTGGATATTTCAGGTTTATAGTTGATCAACTTATCTGCATCGAGCTTGATCTCTTCATAGGCATAGATAAATGCTGCGATGAGTGCTATCGCAAAGATTATCAAGAGAATAATAGAGCCTTTGATGAGTCCGTTTATCACTGTCTAAACTCCCTATTGGCAAAACTTGCCTCAATTAACTGCCTGGTGTACTCTTCTTTCGGTTGGGAGAGTATCTCATAAGCATTTCCCGCTTCAACCACGCTGCCATCTTTGATAACCAGAATATCCTGGCATAGCTTCTCTGCTACTTTGATATCGTGGGTCACGAAAAGCATCAAAAAACCCAACTCACGCTGTAATTGTACCAAGATTTTGACCATTTCTTCTCTCAGCTGGGGATCGAGTGCTGTAGTCGGCTCATCCAACAAGAGTAGCTTTGGCTTGGAGCTCAGTGCCATTGCCGCAACAACTCTCTGCAGCTGTCCGCCACTCAATTCACTGGGAAAACGATCGATCAAAGAGTACTCCAGTCCCAGCAGATCAAATAGCTCACTCGATCCATCCAAAGGAGCCAACCACTGATCTATGATTCGCGTCATTGGAGAGAGAGCAGTAAAGGCATTTTGCGGGACAAACGATACAGTATTCCCGGCGATCAGCTCGAAAGAGGAGTCGATCTCTATAGACGACCTGAGATTGGATGGCAATAGACCCAGAAGAGCTTTTAGTGTCAACGATTTACCGCTTCCGCTCTGGCCAACAAGTGCCAGAGATTTTGTAATTTCAAATGATATATCCACCAACCTCTTCTCATCTGAATCAATCACAAGTTTACGACAAATCATTGGACACATTCCACTAAAATCTTAAGTGCTTTTCGCAAAGATTTTTTGGAAACACCCACTCTCGGTATGAGGCGAATAATCGGCTGCTTAACCGTGGGTTGACGGATAGCGCCCACCAAAAAGCCCTCTTTTATCAAAATCTTTTGCAGATAGAGCACATCACTGTTTCCGGAATACTTCAATGCAACGATCAAGGAGGGACTCTCGATGCCGATGATAGACTTGACCAGTTTTTGACGCTCTGCAATGAGATTGCGAAACTTTTCTGCTTTTTTCGATATGTAGTCAATATTGACTAGTGCCAAGGCTGTATCGAAAACCGAAGGTGCTGTCGAATAGATGATAGGCTTGGCACGATTCTCCAAAAAAGAGATGATCTCACTGCTTGCCAGGATATAGGCACCATAACTCCCATAAGCTTTACCCAGTGTTCCCATTTTGATATGGTTAGGTTTAATTTGAATATCATAATACTCAAAAACGCCGAGAAGATTTTCACCCAATACTCCAGAACTATGAGCTTCGTCGACGATCAGCATCGCCCTTTCCCTGTCAGCAACCTCAAAAATATCCACATTGCACACTTCACCGCTCATCGAGTAAACACCTTCAACGGCAATGATATTGCGCCTACCGCCATACTGTTCAAGTTTCTCTTCCAGGTCTTCCGCACTATTATGCCTGAAGAGAATCACCCGATCGCCCAAAAGCTGAGATGCCATCACCCCACTGGCATGATACTCCTCATCCATAAAGAGCCTGTCCCCCTTGCGCACCAATGCTTCGATGAGAGAGAGGTTGGCAAGAAAACCGCTGCCGACGATCAGCCCCTTCTCAAATCCATTGAGTGCCGCCATCTTCTCTTCAAATCGAGAATGAATGGGATGATAGCCATTCACCAGCATACTTGCTTTGGGTGCAAAAGTTTTATATTTTTCTACCAACTTTACAGCTTTTCTAAACTGCTTTTTATTCTCCGCAAGTCCCAGATAGTCATTGGAAGCCAAATCTATGAGATCTTCATCAAAAAGTTTTCTCTGGCGGAAGCGTTCTGATTTATGGAGGGCTTTGAGTTCATTTTTGTACATCATGGTACACCTCTGCCTGATCGGCTCTCTTCTGAACAATTCACCAGACAGCCCTGTCATAATTATCGTGTATTTTTCTATCTCTACTCAGAAGTATAGACCTGTCGGCACAACTGGCATTTGCGACGATCAGTCTGTCAAAGGGATCTCGCGTCCAGTGTAATTTGGTTGATTCTTTAGCGACCAAAGCGAAAGAAAGATCACAAATTTTCAAGTCTATAGTATCTGAAAGTGAAGTAATAATTTCATGATGATTGTATGTAAGTCGTCCTATCTCATATAAAAATTCCAACTCCAGTACAATCATAGGCGAAATAAGCAATTGATTCTCTTCTATCAAATCAATGGCTTTTTTTGAAATTTTTTCCAACTCTTTACTAAAGAGCCAGACAACCACATGTGTATCTAAATATACGACTTCCACTCTTGGCTCCAATCCATACTGACAAAATCATCGCTATTGCCTACCACAGCATCAGAATGAGCAGAAAGTTTATCTAATTTTTTACCTTTTTTGGGAGGAATAACTTTGAAAATATGGCCATTTCTGTTTATCTCAAGAATATTGCCTGTTTCAAGGATCTTATCCAGCAGGTTAAAAAGATCTTTTCTGAAGTCTGTTGGCGTCACAGTCATGATAATCTCCTTCTTTATTGACTACTGCATTATAACAAAATATATGTACACTGTCAAATTACAGATGTACACTCTCATCTATTCTCTAATCCACGGCAGCAACTTCTCCACCTGCAATCCCATAGCCGTACTCTCAAATCCATCGACTGATAAAATATACTTCTTGCAAAACCCCTCAACCATACAGCCTCCTGCTTTACCTTGCCAGAGTCCGCTTTCCAGATAAGCTTTGAGATCCTGCTCTTCAAAAGATGCAAAGCGATAGTGGGTGGCTGAGATATCCGAAAATGCCAATGCCTTGGATTGATAGTGCAGTGATGAGACGATAGAGATTTTAGAACCGCTTTGTCGCAGAAGAATTCGTTTGGCATCATCTCTGTTTTTGGCTTTTCGCAATATCGTGCCATCCGAAGCTGCTATAACCGTATCAGCGCAGAGCAGCGGTATCTTCAGACCAAAAGCCTTAATACCTGCCTCAAGTTTACCTTTGCTTGCTGTATAGACGAAATCTTTTGCGATGGCGGTTGTGATCTGCTCCTCATCATACCTGGGAGACTTTTGAATGAAGTCTATACCAAAATTATGCAGCAGCAAAGCTCTGCTTTCAGAGTTGGAACATAAACATATCATTCTAAAACTCCCCCCGTAGGGTGTTGTGCCCCCACAACACCAATATATTGCACAATTAACAATGTTGGAACAATACAATATATTTTAATTGTCCTATTAATGGTGTTGTGGGGACACAACACCCTACAGTCCCCTGAGGGTTATGCCCAGCCAAAGGGCTGCAATACCCAGTATAATATTGATTGGGAGCAAGAGTTTAGGGATAATTGCAACACTCTCTTTGGCTTCAGGCAAACTACCCACATCAAAAAGCTTTTGTGCTTTTCGCCGCTTGAGATACATCCAAGTGAAGTTCATCGCCATGAGCATCCAAATCCCCTCTTTGACATGGACGATATTGTAGGTAGCGTAGGCTGTTTCAGAGATAATATTTCCTGATGCATCAACCGCTGCGGCACGAAAACCAAGCCCTACAGCCATAATGACCGCAGTAACAATAAGGAGTATGATAAACGGGATGACAATATTGAAAAACCTTCCGGTAATTGCCAGAGTTCGCCCCAGTCTCACCTTGGGATCTTCGATCAATTTAAGATTGGGATGCACTGCCAGGCGAATAGCGATCATGCCGCCCACCCAGACAAAAGCACTCAAAACATGCAAAAAGACAACTCCATGGGCATAAGCGCCAAAAAACTCCACCATCCATATTTTCATCATACCTCTTTTGTACCGCTTGTTTTTTTTGGTCGATAAATCGACTCTACATTCAGTTTCCGCCCTCGAGTATTTCACTCAAATAGACTTTGGACTCTTCGATCGCTTCGTTGACCTTGCTTGGATCTTTTCCTCCTGCCTGGGCAAAATCAGGCCGTCCGCCGCCGCCGCCGCCGACTATGGGTGCGATGGTTTTGATCCACTCGCCTGCTTTGACAGGGCTCTCTTTGCTTCCGCAGGCGATCATCACTTTATCACCTCTCTTTTGAAAAAGCATAATGGCAAGCTTGGGATATCTATTTTTGGCCTCATCTATAAGCTCTTTGATATCCCCGCTCTCCACCTCATCAACGATAACGGTTACGCCATTAATTTCATTAGAAATCAACTCTTTTTTGCTGCTGCTGAGTGCCGACTGCAATTCTCCCTTGAGAGTTTTGATCTGCTCTTTTAACTTGCCGATTCCTATGAGAGGATTCTGATTTTTAAGCTCTGTTTTGACTGCGTCAAGGGAGGTCCGAAGTGCAACTGCTTCGTCTACGGCAGCTTCTCCGCAAATAGCTTCGATGCGTCGCACACCGGCAGAGACACCAGACTCTTTAGTGATCATAAAGAAGCCGATCTGAGAAGCGTTGTGTACATGAGTGCCTCCGCAGAGTTCAATCGAGGCATCCCCCATACTTACCACACGCACCTCATCACCGTATTTCTCGCCAAAGAGTGCTATCGCTCCTGAGTTTTTGGCATCTTCGACACTCATGACCTCTGTCTGCACAGGAACATTGCGACTGATTTTATCATTGACCCATGCCTCCACATTGGCAATCTCTTCGCGACTCATCGCCTGAGGATGAGAAAAGTCAAATCGCAGCCTCTTCGCATCATTGAGAGAACCTGCCTGAGCGATATGATCACCCAAAAGATCTCGCAAAGCCGCATGGAGGAGGTGTGTGGCTGAGTGGTGCTTCTCTATCTCTGCGCGGGAGTGATCTACTGCTGCTTCGACCTCATCACCAACACTCAACACACCCTCAATTTCTGACAAGTTCAAATCCAGGAACTTCCTGGTATCCAATACTTTTACCGGAACCTCGAAGTTCTTCGAGGCAGACGCGAATGAATTCGCGCTTCCCAGTATCCCAATGTCACCTGTTTGACCTCCGGATTCTGCGTAAAATGGGGTTTTGTCAAGCATTACCCATCCCTTGCCATCGATATCGTTCACCTCTTTGAAGTTCTCATCCAAGAGTGCCAAAACTGTGACAGTGGCAACTGTTCTGTCATATCCTACAAATTCATTGCTTTCAAAACGCTCTTTGAGTGCTTTGAAATCACCGGTAGCAACCGCATCGCCCGTTCCTTTCCAGCCTGCCTTGGACTGGGCTTTTTGGGCATCCATCCTGGCATCAAATCCGGCACTATCCAATGCAATGTTCTTTTCGCGTAACATATCTTCAGTCAAATCTAATGGGAATCCGTAAGTATCATAGAGCTTGAAAGCAACTTCACCGCAGAAGAGATCGGCAGTATTTTCCAACTCTTTATTGAAGAGCTGAATACCTGCCTCTATCGTGAGGAAAAATCTCTCCTCCTCCATCTTCATGGCTGTTTTGATCGCTTCCGACTTCTCTCCCAGATAGTTATAATACTCTCCCATCTGCGCCACTAAAATATCAACTAATTTATACATAAATGGTTCACGAAGCCCCAGCAAGTATCCATGCCGAATCGCGCGCCGCATAATCCTGCGCAGCACATAACCCCGCCCCTCTTTGTCAAAATTGACACCCTGAGCAAGCAAAAATGCTGTCGAGCGGAGATGATCGGCGATGACACGATAGCTTGCGATGGTTTCAGGGGTGGACTCTCTGCCTACCATCTTCATGATCTCATCGATGAGGGGTTTGAAAGAGGAGGAGTCAAAGTTGTTGAGTACACCCTCTTTGATCGCGATCACACGCTCAAGTCCCATGCCTGTATCGATACTGGGGTGAGGAAGAGGATTTAAAATCCCTTCGCTGTCTCTATCGTATTGCATAAAGACCAGGTTCCAGATCTCTAAAAATCGGTCTCCCTCACCGCCCATCACATCTTCGTCAGAGTTGAAATTTTCCTCCCCTTGATCATAGAATACTTCACTGCAAGGACCACAAGGACCTGTGTCACCCATCTGCCAGAAGTTATCTTTATCTCCAAAACGAATGATTCTATCTTCGGCAATATGCTTTTTCCATAAACTAAACGCCTCATCATCACTATCGTGGATAGTCACCCATATCTTATCTATCGGGAGCGCAAGATATTCTGCACCCGTGATAAATTCCCAGGCATAAGCGATCGCATCCTCTTTGAAATAGTCTCCAAAAGAGAAATTGCCCAGCATTTCGAACAGAGTATGGTGTCGGGCTGTATATCCAACATTATCGAGGTCATTATGCTTCCCTCCGGCACGAATACAAGTCTGAGAAGAGGTTGCCCGCGGCGGATTTG
>JAYEOH010000027.1:12619-19494 GCA_034722775.1 Campylobacterota bacterium
ACACCTGATACACCGCTAAGGTCAGCAAAATCCAAGTACAATACAGCATATGAGGGTCCTGGATCAGGTGGCGGAACATAGCCTCCTCCGCCACCACCGCCACCACCGCCACAACCGGTGAAGATTATTGCTGCCGCTGCCAAACCAACTAAAAACGAAAATCTTTTCATCTCATCTCCTTAAAGTTTATTTAAGGTTATTATATTACTAGCTTGCTTAAACAATTATAAATTGGCACTTGATGTTCTCCGGATACTACTCTTTGTTACTTTCTGTTTTCAAAAGTGCGGCAATTTTTTGACTCCCGTCACGCTCGACAATATCGATCAATCCCTGGCTTTTTATCTCCAGCGCTTCATCCAGATGCAGCAAAACTTTCTCTTCATCCATCACATCTTCCCGCATCAACCATGCAAGCTCCTTCTCTACAAGGAATTTCGCATTGAAATATTGATGATCGCCGGCAGCATAAGGATAGGGGATATAGAGCGTAGGTAATCCGGTAGCGGAGAGTTCCCAGAGTGTGGATGCCCCTGCTCTCGCAACTGCAAAATCAGCTTCATTCATAAATTTTGCAAGCTTAGTTGTAAATCCAAACACTTCAGCCTCGATACCCAGGTCAATATACTGCTTTTTCACCTCTTCAATATTTTTCTCTCCTGCCTGATGGATGATTTTGATGCCTCTTTTTTTGAGCTCAGGTGCCAATGAAAGCGCTAGATTATTGATCGCTTTGGCGCCTTGTGAGCCTCCCAAAAAGATGATTGTTTTGACCTCACTACGCAGGCGAGCCTGATCGAAAAATATCTCTTTGATCGGATAAGCATGGATCGGGCTCTCATCTAGATAGGATGAGATAAATGCAGCGGCATAGGGCTTGAGAACTCTGTTGAGCGAGCCCAATGCAGCATTTTGCTCGTGGATAACCAATGGAATACCTTTGAGTTTGGCAGCGAAGGAAGTTGCTGCTGATGAAAAACCTCCAACCGAAAATACCACTTTGGCATCGTGTTCATCCAGCAGCCTCATCGCCTCTCTCGTCGCTTTAGCAAGCATCATGATGGATTTTACCTTTCCTGCCATTCCCTGGTTGACCACACCTCTGGTTTCGAGAAAATATTTCTGCTCAAAGTCATCATCCTCGGCAAACCACTGTCTATCCTGCCCTTTGGTCGAACCGATATAGATCAGCTCCTCGTCACCCAACTGCTCTTTAACTGCTTTAATAATCGCCAAATGGCCGCCTGTACCCCCTCCTGTCATCACGATACTCATTCCGTCTCCTCTTTTAGTTTTGGTTCTTTTACAGCACTCTCTTCTTCTTTATGCGGTTTTCTTCTCTGAATTCTCCTCTTTGAAATCATCAGCACCATCCCAATCGCAATACTGTTGGCAACAATCTGCGAACCTCCATAACTCAGAAAAGGAACAGCAATTCCCTTGATCGGTGTCATCCCGCTAATCCCATAACTGTTGACGATCAGTGCCAAGCCGATCAGCAGTGCCACGCCGACCGCAAAGAGTGCATATCGGGGCTCTCTCACATCCGCAGCGATCTTATTGAGCCTGAAAACGATAAACAGAAAGGTTAAAATCACAAACAACAGACCTGCAAACCCAAACTCTTCCGTCAGACCCGCCAAAACAAAATCAGTATGAACCTCAGAGACATATCCCAATTTGAACTGGCCGCCTCCCAACCCCTGCCCGAAAAAACCTCCATTATGGATGGCATTGAGTGAGTTGGATATCTGATAGGGCTCTTTTCCTGCTTCTATATGCAGCCTCTGTACTGCCTCAAAAGGAAAAAGAGCGAGGATGCCATCCTGCACTGTTGACCACCAGCTCAATATTCTATTCATTCGGTGAGGCTCGAGGAGAATCAGTCCGACAAAAGCAACCAGTCCTGTGGTCAGCATCATCCAAAAAAACTTCATACTTCGACCTGCAAAAACAAAAAGTACCGCAAGTGTCCCCGCCAGGACAACAACCTGCCCCAGGTCTTTTTGAAATACAGCGATCAGCAGTACAGCAATCCCGAAGAGAAAAAGATAAGGGAGCAGCATTTTGAACTCTACCCAAAGGCTCAACTTTTTCTCTATCATCATCTTGCGTGCAAAACTCCACGACAGAAAAAATACGAAACCTACTTTGAAGAACTCTACAGGAGCGATCGAGGCAGGACCCAAATGAATCCAGCGATTTGCGCCACCTACAGCCTTGACCATCGACGCAGGCATAAACTGCATCGCTATCATCAGAACAAAGAAGAGGATAAAAAGCATAAACCCTATTCTATCAAACCAGATATCCGGATCAAGCCTGCTCAACAGCGTCATCAAGACCAACCCAACTAAAACTGAAGCAGTCTGACGCATAAAAAAATGCAAATCCTGGAAGTGAAAATGAAGTACAGTATAGGTCGAAAGTGAATAGCTCATGATTATAGACAGGGTCATCAGGACAATCACTCCGGTCAATAGCTGCTTATCAATCATCGAACTTCTTTCAAAAAATAATAAAGGTATTTTATCCAATAAGAAGATAGATTTTACTAAAATACATTTCACAAATAAATCGGGGGAAGAATGCAGAAAGAAAAAATAGGGGAGGTGCGCCGAAAAAAAGGCAAAAAATTATTTATTCTCTATGCACTATTCATAATCCTGATCTCCACCTTTCTCTTTTCAGTCTTCCGTACGATCACTTCTGATCGAAAAATTCCCGCCAATACAGCAGTAATCCACGACCGGTCACTGCGTGGAGATATCATCTCAAAAGACGGATATACCCTCAGCAGCAGCTACAAACTCTACCAGGCTACCGTCCATGCAAAAAATATCGATCCAGCCAAAAAAGAGCTTTTTCTTGAACTCTTCAGTATCTATAGCGGCATTGACAAAGAGGAGTTGCAGAAAAAATTTTATGATAAAAAAGGAGAGAAGAGAACCGGGCGTGTCACACTCTCCTACAACCTTGATGCCAGAAAAGCCATACAGCTCAAATCACTTGGCTATAAATTGCGTCAACTCAAAGTTTTCCGCTCTACCAAAAATCGCAATGGCATCGATGTCCTTTACGGTCTGGATATCGTCGAAAGCGGTGAAGCGAGACGATTTCCGCTCAATGACTGCCTCACTCCCATCATCGGTTATGTCCGCAAAAAGAGTGATGATCGCTATACCCGCCCCATAGGGAAAAAAGGTCTGGAGCGCTATGCCGAAAAACATCTTATTTCCAGAAAAAATGGACTTTTCAAGGGTGAGCGAGATGTCGTAGGCGCAGTGATTCGAAATGGAAGCAGCACCAGTATCCCGCGAGTAAACGGTCTCGATCTGCATCTCAATATCCCTCTGGATCTCCAAAGACGCGTTGAAATAGTACTCGACAAGATGAAGGCATATACCGGTGCACAGGAGATCATTGGCGCCGTTATGGAGAGCAAAACAGGCAAAATTCTGGCTATGGGAAGCTCAGAGCGCTACGACCCTGCTCACATCACCCAAAAAGATGTCTCTGCTCTCAACCCAAAATTTTCAGAGTACCCCTATGAGGTGGGATCTGTGATAAAACCGCTCACATTGGCAATAGCACTTGATCACAATCGTGTCACACCGAATACCTGGTTCGAAACCTTCAATGGCCGAATGAAGATAGGCAAGAGGCGCACCATTACTGATGATGAACCGTTCCCCAGGCTCACTGCAACGGATATTATTGTTCACTCTTCCAATGTGGGTATTTCACAAATCTCCTGGAAAGTGACAGGTCGTGAGTTCCGTGAAGGCTTGCTGAACTTTGGGCTTTCGCAACACTCCGGTATCGATCTCTCCCGTGACCTCCCGGGAAAAGTCAAAGAGCTGAGAAAACTCCAAAACAAAATGCACCGCGCCAATCAGTCCTACGGCTACGGAATGCATGCGACATTTGCCCAGATGCTCAAAGCCTACTCCGCCTTCAATAATGACGGCAAAGCAATGACTCCTCGCATCGTCAACTATTTCCAGGATGCAGATGGCAAACACTACAAACTTCCCCCTCCGCAGCCCGACAGACAAGCTGTCAGTAAAAAAACTGCCGATCAAATCCACAATATTCTTTTGGAGGTAGTCAAGCGTGGTACGGGTGTGGCAGGACAGTACAAAGGGTTGGAGATTGGAGGAAAAACCGGTACGGCGCATATCGCTACCTCCAGAGGATACAGCAGAGAATACCACAGCAGTTTTTTTGGATTTGCCAATGACTACTCAGGACATAAGTATACTATTGGGGTGCTGGTCATAAAAGTAAAAAAGAGGCCTCAATATTTTGCTTCAAAATCGGCTGTTCCGACTTTCAAAAAAATCACCAATGCCCTCGTCGAACTCCACTACCTAAAACCGGAACTCACACCCGAAGAGTTGAAAGAAGAGCAGGAAAAAGAGGCTGCCAAAGAACGAAAATGGGCAGCAAAAGAGGCCAGAGAAGCAGCCCGACTCGAGAGAGCATCATCACAGATAAAACAGCCTATCAAACCAAAACCTGCCAATCAGAAACCAGTTCAAAGGTCTGGACCATCACAGGAGCTCTTCAATGACCTGGATATGTTTTAGGGTTTTTGTAATCTGTTTTTGATTTGGCATTAGCTGGACGCTCGAACTTGTTCGAGCCTGTACCTCATAATTATGTGTCTTCAACCTTTGCCTCAAACAAGTTTGAGGTTCCTGAGAATTATTATGGCAAAGTGCCCCTACATCCATATATTGTCAATCAGTCTGGTTTCTCCCACCCATGCAGCAACCAGAATGATCGTATTGCCGATCTCCACCGTTTCAAGTTGTTTAAAATCTCTATCAACTATGGCAATATATTCGATACGATCCACCTCTTCGAGCACAGCTCTTATTTCAGAGGTAATCGCCTCCGCTTCCCTCTCCCCCGACATAACTTTTTTGGTTGCACGCTTCAGAGATCTGGAGAGCGATAGAGCACGACACTTCTCCTCTTCGGAGAGATAAGCATTGCGGCTGCTGAGTGCCAATCCCTGTTCATCCCGAATAATTTCACAGGGGATGATTTCACAGGAGAGAAAATAGCTGCGCGCCATCTGTACGATCAGCACCAACTGCTGCGCATCTTTTTTCCCAAAATAGGCTCGTGTCGCTCCAGAGAGGTTCAAAAGCTTCATCACAACCTGCAGCATCCCGTCGAAATGCCCCGGCCGCTTCTCGCCCTCCAGCACATATCCCCGTCTCGCCGGTGCAGAGATGCGGAGCTCATCCTCTTCATACATCTGATCCACGGTCGGCATAAAAAGAATATCAACTCCCAGCAATTCACAGATCTTGACATCAGCCTCTTCACGCTTGGGGTAACTCTCCAGATCCTCGCCTTCGAGAAACTGTGTAGGATTAACGAACACAGATACAATCGTTTGATCATTCTCTTCTCTCGACCTTTGCATCAGAGAGAGATGACCAGCATGCAGTGCTCCCATCGTTGGTACAAATCCAATACTTCCTTTCACTCTTTTTTTAGCTTCCTGCAGTGCTTTAACTGTTCGTACAATCTCCATCTCTAACCTCTTATTTCAATACATTTTGATAAAATAATAGCGAAATAAAGAACAATTATAGTTTTTTAGAAAAGGAATTTTTAGACTATGGATACCTATGAATACAGTGAACTCTTAAAATCCCTCACAACCAAGATGGAAAATATCCGCAATATTGTCAAGCCTGACGAAATTCACTCAAGGCTCGACGAGATAGAGACTGCTCAGCAGGATTCTGAATTTTGGCTTGACGCGTCCCAAGCAGGGAAAGTCTCCCAGGAAAAGACCCGTCTGGAGAGAGTCCTGGAAAAATATGACAATGCTCAAGCTGCTGTCGATGATGCCAATGAATATTTTGAACTCTCCAAATCGGAAGGGGATGAAGAGACTCTTGAGATGCTCTTTGAAGAATCTGAAAACCTCAAAGAAAAAACGGAAGAACTTGAAGTGCAAATGATGCTCTCGGGAGACCATGACAGCAACAATGCCATCATCTCAATCCACCCGGGAGCCGGGGGGACAGAGAGTCAGGACTGGGCAAGTATGCTCTATCGTATGTATCTGCGCTGGGCTGAACGTCATGATTTTAAAGTCGAAGGATTGGATTATCAGGCGGGTGATGAGGCAGGGATCAAAGATGTCTCTTTCATCATCAAAGGTGAAAACGCCTACGGCTATCTCAAGGTTGAAAACGGCATCCACCGACTGGTGCGCATCTCTCCTTTTGACAGCAATGCCAAGCGCCACACCAGCTTCAGCTCCGTGATGGTTTCTCCCGAAATAGATGATGATATCGATATCGATATCGAGGATAAGGATCTTCGTATCGATACCTACCGTGCATCGGGTGCGGGAGGACAACATGTCAACAAAACCGAATCTGCCATCCGTATCACCCATGAGCCTACCGGGATTGTCGTACAGTGTCAAAATGACCGAAGCCAGCACAAAAACAAATCCGCCGCGATGAAGATGCTAAAGTCAAGACTCTATGAGTATGAGATGGCAAAAAAACAGGCAGAGATAGACGGTATCGAAAAGAGTGAAATCGGCTGGGGACACCAGATCCGCTCCTATGTCCTGGCACCCTACCAGCAGGTCAAAGATACGAGAAGCAATCAACCTTTTTCCAATGTCGATGGGATTTTGGATGGGGATATTGATAAACTTATCGAAGGAGTGTTGATCGCACAGGCAAAATAAAAACTAATTTCAAAAAGGATGTTCTCATTGATCCGATTGTCTCAAGGTGTAAAATCTGCTCAGAAGGAAGAGGAACGAGAACCAGACTCTATCTAAATCGTTTGAAAACCCTGTTAAAATCGATCTTTCCTCCGCACTC
>JAYEOH010000027.1:19594-57389 GCA_034722775.1 Campylobacterota bacterium
AAAAAATAGGGCAAGAAACAGTAGCATTGTTACTCTTTTTTATCTTCTTGCTCCTCTTTGTCCTCCTCTTCTTTTCCCTGCTTGACCCATTTGCCAATACTCTTTGTCGCTACAAGAGCAGCAGTAAAGATGAGCAATATCATAGAAATATTGTAGAGTGCACTCATCAAATCTATCTTCACGGGATCACCTCCAGTTTTTTATCTTCGAGACGATAGCTTTCATCACAGCGGCTAGCCATCTCTTCATCATGCGTCACCAGAAGCAGGCCTGCATTCTCTCTGCGGGTGTACTCCAGCAGCACATCCATCACGAGGTTTGCCGTCTCTTTATCGAGGTTGCCCGTTGGTTCGTCTGCAAAAATAAGCTTTGGTTTTTTGCTCAAAACTCTGGCGATCGAGACGCGCTGCTGCTGTCCGCCTGAAAGCTCAGAGATCTTCTGGTTCATCAATTCGCTGATTTCCAGCCTCTCCAGGAGCTCTTCGTCGATCTTCTCACCTGAGAGCATCGTTGCTACTTCGATATTTTCCAGGGCACTCATCCCTTTGAAAAGATAATGAAACTGGAAAACAATCCCCAGATCATGTCGTCTAAGCTCTTCAATCTGAGCATCTTTGAGCGCATAAACATCCTGCCCGAAAAGCATCACTTTGCCCTCCTGTGGCTTTAGAAAAGTGGAAAAATGATGCAGGAGGGTTGATTTGCCGCAGCCGCTTCGTCCAAGTATTGCGATACTTTGAGAAGCATCCAATTTCAATTCTATATCGTGGTAAAGTTCTACATCAAAGCTGTGGGAAATATGGGCAGCTTTCAAAAGGGGTTGAGACATTGTAGGGTGTTGTGCCCTCACAACACCGGTCAAATATTTATTTTTCACTACACTCCAATACCTAAATTGGTGTTGTGAGGGCACAACACCCTACGGCAATCAAGACATTTGTGCAGCAACTTCTGCTGCAAAATCTTCTTCTTCGACTTCGATACCTTCGCCCACTTCCAGTCTCACAAAGCGTGTGATTTCAGCTGTACCGCCTGCCTCTTTTGCTTTATCTGCAATATATTCAGCCACTGTCTTGCTGTCATCCATAACAAAGTTTTGATCAAGGAGACACTGCTCCTGGTCAAGTGTTGTATTGTCTGAAATAAATCTTGCCAATTTACCCGGCAAAATTCTATCCCAGATTTTTTCCGGTTTACCCTCAGATTTGAGTTCTTCCTTGAGCAAATCCTCTGCCTTTTGCAATACTTCCTCAGTTAACTGCTTCATGGAAACATAGAGAGGAATATTTTTGAGTGTTTTACCCAATCTGCCGAGCTCTTCATTCTCTTTTTCGAT
The DNA here is from genome assembly GCA_034722775.1 of Campylobacterota bacterium. Taxonomy (GTDB): domain Bacteria; phylum Campylobacterota; class Campylobacteria; order Campylobacterales; family Sulfurovaceae; genus SZUA-451. Next base: position 20,931 of record JAYEOH010000027.1, read on the forward strand.
CGCGGCGATACGACCCTCGGTCTCTTTCTCTACAAATTCCATGTCAAAGTCTTGACAGCTCAATGTAGTAGGCTTCATCGCTGCAGCATGCATCGCTACATTTCTCACGATATCTCTCATCGTTTCTGCTGTTTTTGCTGAGTCACATTTGGCTTCGATGATCACTGCAACCTGACCGTTGGCATGGACATAGCCGCTGACTGCGGTAGTCTCATCACCCTTGATCAATGCTGATCGTCTTACTACAAGTTTTTCACCGATTGTAGCGACCTGCAAAGAGAGGTAGTCTGCAAAAGGCTGCCCGTCAATCTGTGAAGCATTGATTGCCTCTGCATCTGCCAAATCATTTGCAAATGCATGATTGACCACTTCACTCATTACTGCTTTAAACTTATCGTTTTGTGCGACGAAGTCACTCTGAGAGTTGATCTCAACGATCACAGCTTCATTGCCTTCAACCTTAACACCAACAGCGCCTTCAGCTGCTACTTTATTTGCTTTCTTTGCAGCAGCTCCAAGACCATGGTTTCGAAGCCAATCTACTGCTTTGTCCATATCTCCTTCGGCCTCAGTCAATGCCTTTTTGCAGTCCATCATCCCTGCATCAGTCATCTCTCTGAGTTTTTTGATATCTTTTGGTCCAAAATTTGCCATATTTAAGCCTCCTCTTTTTTGGCGTCTTCTATTGCCGCCTCTTCTTCTGCCATATCTGCAAGCTCTTCATTCTCAGTGATATCCAGATCTTCGACCTCTTTCGTTTTAGGAGTTTCACTATTTTCTGAAGTTTCCTCTGCAGCTTCTTCTAAGACTGCTTCAGCAACTACTTCTGCTACCTCCTCAGCTACTGCTTCGCCAACTTCCTCAACCTCTTCGCCTTCAGACTCAGCCAATGCCGCTTTACCTTCGATAATTGCTTCCGCCATCTCTCTACAGAAGAGGTTGATCGATCTGATCGCATCATCATTTCCGGGAATTGGATAGTCGATCACATCAGGGTCACAGTTGGTATCAAGTGGCGCGATGACTTTCATCCCCAATCTTCTTGCTTCTTTGACTGCGATATGCTCTTTGACTGCATCAACGACAAACATCATGTCAGGCAATTTTTTCATATGTCTGTAGCCCTCGAGATAAGCATTCAGCTTCTCTTTTTTGCGTCGAAGCATCAAAGCCTCTTTTTTGGTCAAAAGTTCGATCTGGCCATTCTCTTCCATCTGCTCGATTATTTCGAGTTTTCTGATAGATTTTTTGATAGTTGGATAGTTGGTCAGCATACCGCCGAGCCATCTAGTAGAAACATACGGCATGCCGCATCTCTCTGCATGCTCTTTAACTGCTGATCGTGCCTGCTTTTTTGTTCCTACAAAAAGAACTGTTTGTCCTTCTGCTGCTGCATCTCTGACAACATTATATGTATATTTGAAATATCTCAAAGTCTTCTGGAGGTCGATAATATAAATATTTTTTCTCTCACCAAAGATGAATTTCTTCATTTTTGGATTCCATCTTCTTGTCTGATGCCCGAAGTGTACACCACATTCGAGTAAGTCTTTCATTGTTACCATTTTTTCTCCTTGGTAAAGTTATGTTATTTATGGTCGAATTAAATCGCCTTAGGTTTAACCCTCTGCAGTCCTGAACACACAATGTGCAACCTTTCAAGGAATAACTGCATGAGTATTTCCAAATTCTGTTTTTAGAATAAGGAACGCGATTATACCCCAATGATGTTTAAGAACTGATAACAGACGACATTGCTGCAACTACCTCTGTCCCTATAAAGGGTAGTGTGATAAAATACATAGAACAATTTGAAAGAGGTTACTATGAGAATACTATGGCTTTTATTTATATTGGTGACTCTATTGCCGCTACAGGCTTTCAGCTCTGCCACAAAAGATATTGCGCTTACAGATCAAGATAAGGCCTGGATAGCACAACACCCGATTGTTAATTTTACAGGAGACCCTGACTGGCTGCCTTTTGAAGCATTCACCAAAGATGGGCGGTATATCGGTATCATCCCGGAATTTCTGAAGATTTTCGAGCAGCAGACATCTATAAAGTTCAACATCGTACCTACAAAGACATGGAGTGAATCCGTCTCTCTTCTCGAAAAAGGCAAAGTAGATATGTTGACGGTCAGTGATGCCTGGAAAGACCCAAATTATCTATATACAAAAACTCTGCTCCCAAATCCTATTGTCATTGTTATGCAGGATGACCATATGTATATCGATACACTTTATTATCTTCAGTATGAATCAATAGCCGTCATCAAAGGCTACCGCTACATAGACAATATTAGAAAAAAATACCCGGATTACTCTTTTTATGAAGTGGAGAATATCCAGGAGGGGCTTGAAGGAGTTGCCGCAGGAAAATACGATGCGCTGCTGGCATCTATGGCGTTAGCCACCTATACGATAGAAAAAATGCAGCTCAATAATGTCAAGGTTGTAGGAAAAACAGAATTTGAGATCAAAGTTGCCTTTGCAGTCAGGAAAGAGTTTGCACCACTCGTTGAGATCATTAACAAAATCCGCATAGGGGAAAAGAGAGGACACGAACTCCTCAAGGAGTGGACCTATCAGAAATATGTAGAGAAAACAGACTATAGCCTCATTACCAAGCTCTTTATGCTTCTCCTGATCATACTTATGGCAGCTGTCATACTTTATCTTCTTTATAAAAAGAAATCTCGAGCACACGAAGGCACAGAAAATGTCCTCTCCGACACACAGGAGGAGATCGATAACGCAATCAAATATGCATCCATACTGGATGATCCATCCAAACTCAAATCTAATTACCTGAATGATTTTTTTGATGACAGCTTCAATCTATCCCACCCTAAAAATATCAAAAGCAGCACACTGGCGCACTTCCGAATACTCAATGACAACCAGGCAATACTGATGGTCATAGACCCAAAGGGAGAAGGCGTCGACAGCATCCTCAATGCCTTGTTTATCAAAACACTTCTCAAGAGAACAATCGCTCAGCTCGAAAACGGATCACTCACTCCAGATCCGGCAGAAATACTCAGTTCTCTGGGAACACAACTCCGGCAAACTCTTGGCACAATAGGTGACAAAAAGAAACCGGGCAACATAGGTTTTGATGCAGCCATAATCTCAACAGATAAAGCAAGTGATACTCTCACTTATGCCGGTGCAAACATCCCACTATTCTATACGCAAAATCATAAGATCGCCACCATAAGAGCAGACAAAAAAAGCATAGACAGTAAAACCCATAAATATACAAATCACAGTATCAATATTTCCGGTACGATGGATTTCTATCTTGTGACCAGAGGATATATGGAGCAGACCGGAGGCAAACAGAATCTGCCTTTTGGAAAGAGACGCACTAAAGAGATACTTGAAAAATACGAAAATTACAATATGGATGTGCAGAAAAATGCACTTGTCAAAGCCTTTATGGAGCACAAGGGGAAAGATCCGAGAGTAGGCGATATTACACTGGTTGGATTGCGTGCGACACAACAATAACTATCAGCAGTGAAAAATTTTAAGGAGAGACGATGCATCACTTGACAGAACTGCTTACAAATCCATGGATAATGATACCTCTCTTTATCCTCTTTTTCGGTGAGTATATTCCTCTTAGTAGTTGGCTCTGGCAAAAGATCGGGCTCAGGCTCAAATCCTTTGGCGAATGGTTTTTGGATACTTATGAAAATAGACTCTATGGAGATAAAGAGGAGTGGGTAGAGGACAAAAAAGTCCATCTAAAACTCAATAATATTTTTGCAAGAATACTCTTTTTTATCCTCTCCGCTGTAGTAGTCATCTTTCTTGAAATCTTTTGGGAACTTGGATTTAAAGGCATCAGCAGATCATTTGAAAGCTCCAAAATTGCACACTGGTCCGAAATGCGGATCAGGAAGATGCCAAGCTGGGCAGTATTGGCACTCTTTGGGGCGCCCTTTATCTTTATGGAGCTGATAGGTATTTTTTCTCTTGCTGCTTTTGTCTCCGGGCACTTATGGGCAGGAGTCGGACTTTATCTCTTCAAGGTGCTCTTCTTTATCCCTGTCCACTTCGTGCTCCATGTGGGAGAAAAACAGCTCATGGCGATACCATGGTTCAAAAGGCGTTATGATATCATCATCGCCATACTGGATTGGTTCAAGCGCTCACAAACTTATGTCAAAGTGCATAATTTCTCTGAAACAGTCAAAGCACATATCCTTGCCGTCAAGAACCGCTTTTCGCAGACGATCATCCTCCTCAAAAAAGCATTTGAGCATGACGATATCCTCTCTCCCGAATGTGAGGCAGTGAGGCAGGAGATCCTAAACGCCCCCCAAGAGAGTGATGAGAGAAAAAAGCTCTACCAAAAGTTCTTTAACTGTATCGATTCACATCTTCAGGGAGATAAAAAAGATTGAAAAAAAATTTTGCTATAACGCACTAAAAATGGTAGAATAACAAAATATATACTTTTAAAGGAAAAATTTATGACAACGGCATTTGATATGTTTTTAGAGACAGAAGTACCAGAAGATGAACTCATTGTTTCTCGTACTGATTTTACAGGAAAGATCACCTATGTGAACGAGACATTTGCAGAGATCTCCGGATATAAACCGGAAGAGCTCATAGGTCAACCGCACAATGTCATTAGACATCCGGATATGCCAAAGTCAGCTTTTGCCGATCTATGGGAAACGGTGCAGAGGGGGGATACCTGGGAAGGGTATGTGAAAAACCTTCGTAAAGATGGTGGGTATTATTGGGTTTTTGCCAGAGTTTCCACAGTGATAAAAAATGGAGAAGCCATAGAGTACAAATCTGTAAGAGAGCCGGTTTCGAGAGAAAAAAAGATAGAGATACAAAATCTGTATGACAAGATTCGCAGCGAAGAAGAGGAGACAACAAGAGTTGTACTTTATGTGAAAAACGAGAAACTTGAAATGGCCGAGGCGCTTGAAAAATAGCACTCTCTGTGATTATCTATCTATATAAGGGAAAGTATGAAAAAAATAGAAGAGAAAAAAAGTAAAAACTGGTTGATGATCATTGTCAACCTCATTCTGGCGCTTGTATCGGTCTACCTCTTTGAGTTCTGGTTCGATAAAGTCATTGGCTTGGATAATACTTTTCAGAAGTTTGCCAATATCGCCGTTGTGGTTTTAACAGCACTTACCTTTTTCATCGGTAAGACTTATTACATAAAAGGAGTGATGAATACGGCCAAAAAAATATTTACCCTATTGATCCTGGCAGGAGCAACTCTGGGTTTAATGCTCCTTTCAGTCAAGGTGCCTGCTGATATCATCTATCCTTTCAGCGGTGTCATTTTGGTCAGTATCGCCTTCTATATGCTCTCCTTGACTGCCGGGACACTCAATACTGTCGGGATGATAGGGCTCACACTTCTCTTCGCCACACCGATCGCTTTCCTGAAATGGTTTGACAAGATCGACTGGAGTATGGCTGGTGAATTGAGTCAATTTGGTCTCTTTGTCATCCTTTTCCTGGGCGGCACCTGGTCACAGATACGAGCAGCTATCCATGGTATCAGGGGGGTCGATGCCACTGGTGGAGGCTTTGGTGACGACGGTGACGGAGATGGTGACACCGGAAGCGAATAGAAAAGCTGCAGTATGAACAAAGAGCGGGTCAACCACTTCTTTATCAGCTTTAGGGCATGGGTATTCAGAAATAGATCTGCACTTGTTATACTAACTTCACTCACCCTCATTACACTGTTCATCCATTTTTTTGGATGGTGGGAGACACTGGGGATACTATTTTTGAAATTTGGTCTGGGCGCCAAAGTTGCCGGTGCCAAGACTTTCACCCATGCCGTCATCAAAGCAGGCGGAAAAAAAGCGATCGCGATCGCTACTGCCGGCATGTTGACGAAACGCCATATCATCGATCTCATATCAAAATTTTTTGCCGAGCACTCGATCAAAAGATACAAAAGAAACCTCACACTTGTCACAAAGAAGAAGTTTGAAGAGATCAAGCACTCAACCCCTGTAAAAAAACTCCGAGCCTTCGGCAGTATGCTCCTCTCTATTCCGATGATCTATCTCTTCTGGACCAAAGTCCTGGGTACCGCTATACAAAAATTTGTCTATGCGCTGGTGCTCCCCGCAGTGACACTCCTCTGGAATCTTATCCTGACCGGCATCAATTTCCTGGGTTTTATTTTTCAAATATTGATGCTCAACATCTTTTTGGAAACACTCGCCAACTACAGCTGGGGCAAGAAGATAATTGCCCTTATAGACGATATTGTTCGCTTGGCGGGAGGCATACTCAGCCTGATGAACACCCTCTTTGGCTATATCGGACTCGACCCAAAAGCCTGGCTTATCACGCTCTCAAATCATTTCAACAGATGGCTTGAGTCTATCCTGGACAAAGGTCTTAGTCCGGCCGCCAAGATACAAAATCGGCGAAACAGGCATATCAATGCCACAAAAGCCCTCTCCGTCAAACGATACCTCTATGCTCAGTCCAAACGCAGCAAACAGATATCTTATTGGATATACAGCAAAAATCTTTTTGAAAAAAAGGTACTCAAAAAAAGAGACTGGAGAGAGAAGCGAACCCAGAGAGAGAAACGATGGAAACAAGAGAGACCGAACAACCATAGTGCGGCTAGAAACAGTATTCTTGTAAAAAGGGAAAAACGAAAACCATTGCCTTTACCCTCTTGATCGGGGAGACTATTTATACTTGCTGAATTTTTGGCGCTGCATTACTTTTCGATAGCGCACGAGACTTGAAGTGATAAAAAAATAGAGTGCGACAAAAAGAGTGACCAGTGTCAATCCCAACATATGGAATGTATAATGCACAACAAGTAACAGTGAAACATAGACAAGAACCTCAAAGAATAAAAATAATCTAGGCTTGAAAGATCCGGATGCATCTCTGCGATCCGACCATTTATTGTTATAACTCAATCAACATCCTTTTGGCAGAATAGCTTGAATAAGCTTACTATATCATAGAATTACTTTTGCAATACTTCCAACTTCTCTTTCACCTCGTCAACATGCCCCTTAACTCTGACTTTTTCCCATTTGGCAGCGATTTTACCATCAGGATCGATGACAAAAGTACTTCTCACAACCCCCATATACTCTCTGCCATAATTCTTTTTGAGCTGCCAGACACCGAAACTCTTGCAAAGCTCTTTCTCTTCGTCCGCCAGCAGTGTGATCTTCAGCTCTCTCTTTTCGATAAAGTTTCGATGCTTTTTGGGACTGTCCGGACTGACTCCCAGAACAATCGCACTCAATCCTTCAAACTCCGGCAACGCACTGGTAAAGTCACAGGCTTCAGTGGTGCACCCAGGCGTATTGTCTTTGGGGTAAAAGTAGAGTACGATCCACCTACCTCTGATATCTCTAAGGCATATCTCCTCTTCATCCTGATTAGGCAGACAAAAATCTAATACTTCAGTACCAACTTCCAACATCACTACTCCTTTTATAATTACTTTTTTGCTAGTATAACAGAATGAATAATAAAAAGAGACAAACAGAAGAAGAACTACTCGCGGATATTGAAAAACTGATCCGTTACGATGAGAGCGACAAAAAGGCAATCGACCCAAAGCTTTTAGCATATCTTGACGAAGAGGCACTCATCTCCATCAAATCATCACTGCTCCAAAGAGTAGGCACTCTCAGCGAGGAGGACAAGGATTGGCTGCAACAGTTCAAGAAATACGAGTAGAGACTTGACCTACTTTTTCTCGCGCAAATCTATCGAACGATCAAATTCGATATTGTACTTCTTGAGAATATTTGCCTGCTGGGAGAGCGCCTCTTTGCGATCGATAACCACTTTTGCCCCATCTTTATCTTCGAACACCATATACTCACCGTCAAAATCTTGTACCATTTGATAAAAAGTGTCGAAAGTATCGAAGGTTTTTCCGTTAACTTTTTCAATGGGCCAGAGTGCAAAACTATAGTTTCCCCGATTGAGCTCGCCGGGGAGTACCTTGAGCAGCACAACGACCTCTTTTTTCTCTTCGGTCGGCCATTTTGTCGCAAAATAACGCAATGCCAGCTTATTTTGACTGCTTTTCCTGAGCAGGTTGCGACTCAATGGAGAGAAAACATATCCGCCATAGATAAAATATCTGGGCATCTTGTCGTACTCAGTTGTCTTTACCAGCAAGAGGTCATCAGCGACATGCTCGAGTCTTGCTTCTACTTTCATCTTTTTGCGATCTCTGACAATATCAAGCGATATCTTCTCTCCCAGCTGATGCTGGTCAATGAAATGGTGAAAAGAGGTATATTCATGCTCTCTAAATTCAACCGTACCATCATCCTCGATATTGTGCCCGTCGACTGCCGTAATGATATCGCCCTCTTGCACTATATCCTGAAGCAAAGTATTGTAGACGAGATTGGCGACCAGATTTCCTGTTATGTTGCCATCGAGATGATAAAATCTTTTGATCGTCGGATTTTCCATCCTTTGTGTTGTCAATCCCAAGTCGGCAAATCCATCATAACTGCCATCTTTGATATCCTCAAGGAAATGTTTGACCATCGTCACCGGTACCAGATAGCCGATATTTTGTGATTTGCTCAAATTCTGCATCACGACTCCCACAATCTTCCCGTCAGTGAGAGCAGGACCTCCACTATTTCCGGGGTTGACTGCGGCATCGACCTGTACTGCCAAAAAAGATTCTCCGCTATGGGCATAACGATGATGCTCGATCCTGGAAACTACACCGGTAGTTGCCGAGAGCGCTTTGCCCCCCAGAGGAAAACCATATACCACAACCTTCTGCTCAATAGTAGGAAGATCACCCAGCTCCAAAGGCACTACCCCTTTAAAAAACTCCTTTTTATCCACTTCCAAAAGTGCCATATCTGCCTGATGCGATACACTCAATACTTTTGCATGATAACGCTTGCGTTCACCATATCGCTGTACCTCAATAAATGTCTGGTTCGCTATGACATGGGCATTTGTCAAGATACGATTGCCCGAAATAATCGCACCGGAACCGCTGGAGCGGCGCATCGAACTGCTCCATGGCTCCAGATAATTGGGCACCTTGGAAACCGTGTAGATTTTAACAATCGCCTGTTTGATACGATAGTCGTTTGCGCCGCCCTCTGCCCAAAGCTGCAAGCTCAGCACTGCTACTATCCAGATAAATCGCATTGTACCCCTTTCTATAAATTTCTCTTACCCGATATATCCGGATTTTCTCGCAAGATCATCCAGATACTCTTCTGCATCCCAGCACTCTATCCCCTGTCTTTGAGCCTCCGCCGACATCAGTCCGCTGCCTTCAGAACTCAATAATCTTTTTTTACTGTCATAAACCCGTGCACTGCAAACCCCGCAGCTGGGGCTGCGATCTTTTCCTACATAGAGCTCAATACCAGAGTAGGTATCAAAAAAATTTCTGGCATACTGCTCTACCGGAGGAGACAAATCTGCACCTGTCAAATTGGAAATCGCTTTGAGTCCATAGTCTGTTTCGACCAGATCCATGGTAGGGCGCGGAGAACCAAATGCATACTCCTCAGGACAAAAGGGCAGCAGCATATACCCTTCCAGCTTTCCGAGCAGCCTGACATCGAGATTGTCCGTGGCATCATACCGGCACTTTTGACCCATCAGACATGCAGAGATCGCAGCCTTTTTCATATCAAACTCCTCACAAAGGTATATTATACCTCCAGTGCCGTTAAGCCAAGGTTTTTTATCGGAAACTCCCGAATAGCAGAGGCAAAGCCTTCCGATTCCAGAATGCATATAGGGCACCTCCATTGTCATTAAGTTAACTCTCTAGGACACTCGAACTTGTTCGAGTCAATGCCGTAATTAGAAGGCTTGAGTCTTTGCCTCGAACAAGTTGCCCATAGGAAATGCCCTCGGGGTGCGAGGTTCCAGCAAGTTCTTAACTTAATGGCAATTGAGGTCGCCTCTTAGCCTAACGGCACCGAAGAGCACCCTTAATAGACAAACAAAAAAAGGTAGACCCAAAGCCCCGTCAAGGAGGTTAGGAAAATCCCCCATGCACTTTGCATACCCAATCTTTTATGGGCGGCAGAGAGGCTTCCGGGAAGTCTATTGTTTCGGTAGGCGATCATACCTGCTATGATCGTTCGACTCCACCACACGACTGTTACGACAGAGACAAAAATATGGAAGAGCAAAAAATAGAAGATAAAACTTTCCGAAAGAGAACTCTCTTTGACAAAAGCTTCAAACCCTCCATCCACACGCACTCCATACTCAAAGTAACTGACTACTACCACAGAAAAAACAAAGAGAAAAAGCTGGAAAGCGATATGAAGCTTAAACATTTTTTTCTTTGCCAGAAGTATGGCAAACGCAACGAGAAGCGGCAGCAGTGTTACAATGATCGTCACAAAGTCCATAAAGAAAGGTGCTCTGGTGCCCAGAAAACCGGGCTGAAACATATACTCCATCTCAAACCTTTATTGTTTTTAGCAGATCACGATAGATTTGATCTCGGTAAACTCTTCCAGTGCCCACTTTGGACCCTCACGGCCGACACCGGAGAGTTTGCTGCCGCCATAAGGCTGCACATCAAAGCGTAGTGTTGGGATATCATTGATCACGACACCGCCGCACTGGGCATCATCTATAAAACGCTGTGTCAATCTGAGGTCGTTGGTAAAGATACTGAACTGCAGTCCAAAGGGTGAATCATTCATCTTTTCGATTGCTGACTCATAGTTGTCAACAGCCACCAAGCTGACAATCGGAGCAAAGACCTCTTCGCAGATGATCTTCATCTCATCAGTGACATCAGCCATTACAGTCGGCGGAAATATCCCCTCGACCTCTTCTCCTCCGGCAATGACTCGGGCACCTTCATTTTTGGCTGAAGCGACCCAGGTTCTGGCACGCTGCCTGGCATCATCATCAATCAACGGTCCCATAAAGGTCTCCTCTTCATAAGGACTCCCCACCTTCAGCTTAACTGTCTCTGTAGCTATCAACTCTGCAAAAACTTCATAAGCTTCTTCGTGAACATAGATACGCTGCAGCGAGATACAAACCTGACCGCTGTTATAGAATGCTCCAAAAGCACAACGCTGGGCAGCCAAGGCGAGATCAGCACTCTGGTCGATATAGGTAGCAGCGTTACCGCCGAGTTCCAGGCTGACTTTTTTGATCCCTGCCTGTTTGGTAATGATGTTCCCCACCGGTACAGAACCTGTGAAGCTGATCACCCTGGGGATCGCACTCTGTACCAGAGTCGAGCCCACTTCTGCATCACCATAAATGACGCTCAGGGCATCTTTGGTCGCATACTCCGAATCGATAAATGCTTTAGCAAACATATAAGCTGTTCGGGGTGCTTCCGGAGTGGGCTTGAGTACGACACAATTTCCGGCACCCAGAGCAGGTGCGATTTTGTGGGCAACTAGATTGAGCGGGAAATTAAAGGGTGTGATGCAGACCACGACCCCTGCCGGATCTCTTCGGAAAAATGCCATGGTTCGCTTCCCGCTTGGCATCAGGTCAGTTGGTATCGTTTCACCATGCAGGTTTGCCAACTCTGCGATCGTAATCTTGATCGTTTCAATGCAGCGATCCACTTCGATGCGCGAAAATGCAATAGGTTTTGACACCTCATCAGTCAGTGTCAATGCAAAAGCCTCTCTCTCTTGTGTCAGCGTGTGTGCAACATCTTCCAGCCACTTGATGCGCTGCGAGAGTGGTACTTTTGCTGCATCAGCTTTCGCCGCATCAGCAATCTTCAAGGCACGCTTTGCATCTTCTGCATCACAGAGCGGAACCACACTCACAACGCTTCCGTCAAAAGGACTCTTGCGTTCTGCCGTTGCCTCCCTGCTCTCTTCGCTGGAGCCAAAAAAAACTTTGACAGCTTTATTCTCTTCTTTGTTTTCGAATAATCCAAACATATAATCCCCTATTTACTCGCTGTGGAGTGATATGAGATAATTGTATCAAAAGTGGGATTAAGAAATTGCTCTGTAGGGTCGATTTATCGACTATTGATCCAAAGTTGTACTGCTTTGGTCGATAAATCAACCCTAAGGTTTCCCTGGCTTGCCCGAGGTATTGTGACATTTGGACGCATCATCACAATAACTCCGTTTGAGTATAAACTTGAAGATCAGGTCCTTTGTGACCAATGCCAAACAGAAGACCCACAAAATATCCATGATGATATTGGGCTTGTATTCAAGTCCATAAAGCAGCAGAGGCCAGCCGATGAGGATAATATACTTCATGTAGTAGAAAAAAAGTATCCCTACACCATAAATCTCTTTGAGGATTTTAGGCATCCCTAAGCTTGAAAATTCGGTGTGCCGTCAGGCATGTTGCTCTCGCCATCTTTTTTTGCTTCCTGTTCCGCTTCATATGCATTCATCTGCATGCGCACTTCATTTATCTGCTCTGGAGTGACAGCATCTTCGCTTGACCATATCACTTCCACTATGCCATCATACTCTTTGCCCATCTCTTCAAGCTTATCTGCATACTCATAGACATCCATACAAAACTGAGGCTCTTCATCTTTCATCGTATCACTCAGCTCTATATACCATCTGCCCAGAGGGCTTGTTTTGATTGTTGATTCGATTACACCTGCCATATTTTCTCCTAAAACCCTAAATCTTTATTTTTTAAGTCGCCATTATAAACAATATCTCTTACATCAAGATCATCATCATTCAACATTGGCGGAACCATATCCTGTTCATTAAGAATTTTGATCTCTTCATCCAGACTCTCTTCCTGATATGTCATCATCATGTCTGCAGCAATAACATGTCTCATTTCCTGGATTTTAACAAGTTTTGCTATCTCTTCACCTACATCTTCACCTTCGACAGTAATAATAATCTTTCCTGTCTCTTTATCATGAAGATGATAGTCGCAAATCTCTGAATTTTTAAACTCTTCGATCAGTTCATCTATATATTTTGGCAGTGCTTGTACTACGATACTTGATACATTCATTTTTTTCCTTTTATTTGAGGGCAGAACTTTTCATGACCTCTATTTATTTTCTAAGTTCCATACCATTATGGTATTGTCATCACTCGCGGAGAAAAGCTTCTTTTCATCCTTGAAAATAATGACATTAAGTGTACTCTTTTGCCCTTCAAGCAGTGCTATTTTTGACTTGCTTGAAGTGCTGTAGATAGAGATATTGTTCTTTTCATCCATCGCAAATGCAACCTTGGATGCAGAGGGACTGAGAGCTGTGGCATAGATAAGAAAATGCCCCTCTATGTAGCTGCCTTTTCCGCTTTTTGCATCATAAAGGGCGCCTCTCCTGTCTTGACCGGCAGCAGAAACCATTCCGCTCTTGAAATCAACCCTGTAGACATTATCTACATTTTGTCCTTCGAGCTCCTTGAGTATCTTTCCGCTCTTCACATCCACAACACTCAGGATACCGCTCTCGCAAGAAAAGACAACTTGACTCTTATCTTCATTAAGCGTAAAATCAGAGAATTTGGATTCACTCAACTGCACCTTGTAGAGCTCTCTCTTGCTCACGGTATCAAAAAGTGAGACTTCATTGCTGAGATAACCCAAAAGTATATGAGTCTTATCGATAAAGCGAGCTTTTATAACCGGTTTCCTGTCATTGTGATCTACAAGCTGTTTAAGCGTATCATTTTCATAGATAAAAAGATTTGCATAGCCGCCTTTACCGCTGTCGCTGAGCAGCAGATATGTACCATCAATCACATCGGTGCTCATTACTCTTGCAGGCATCATATCACCCATAAAATCTTTCACATCAGGGAGGGAGATCTCTTTGGTTTTTTCTTTTTTAACCGTATCATGAATCTCAATATGCCCCATATCTGTAGCAACAACAAGCATATCACCATCCAGTACCATGTCTTTAGCTGTACCGTTAATCTCTATGGTATCTACAGGACCCGATGCAGGAACTGCCCAAATAGCGGCACTCAAGAGAAATAAGAGTATAATTTTTTTCATACAATCTCCTCTGCCTGATTGAGCACGATAGAGATAATGGCTTCTCTCTCAAGGCTTGATTTTACACCATAAAGATCCAGCTCAGTAGGAAGAAAATGCTCAAATACTTCATTGTCATGCAGCTTAACCATCAACTCCTTCATCTTCTCTTCGCCCAGAGCAATCTGTATGGGTTCTGCTATATAGATGATATAGTTGTAATCCTCTGTATCAAACTCATACTCTTCTGAATCAAAATCCTCAACATTCTCATCAACATTCAAAAGATGCCTTAACTCCAACTCTTTATCTTCTATTTTTTCAAAAAGTTTTGGATACTGCTCTTGTAACTTCATTTTAACCTCCGTGGGGTGCTGTTTTATCGCACCGCTTCATCATATTGTATGCAAATGCTGTGTTGAAACAGCACTCTACATATTCTCTTTTGTCAGCTCATATGCTGTGTAGCTGATTGCCTGTGTCGGGCACCTTGCCAGACAAAAACCGCACCCTGTACACTTGTCATCATCTATGACGGGAGCAAACATCCCGTTAAAGAGTATGGCGTTATCTATGCATGGCTCTTTACATGCAGAGCAGATGACACCGTGGTGTGCGACACAACCCTCCAGCGAAATGCGAAACAGTGCATTGAGTCGTTCTGCCGTATCCGTGTTTTCAAGAGAGAGCACTCCCTCCTTGCAGGCATCTGCACACGCATCACAGAAGGTACACCCATTTTGCTTAAATGTCAAGAGGGGTGCACCATCATCATGGATAAAAATAATCTTTTCATCACAAGAAGCGACACAACTCTTGCTTTCACAAGAGGGGCACTTACTCTGAAAAATAGATTCAGACTCTCCGTAAGGAGGTCTCACCAGGAGGAGAGGCTCCTCATTGGCTTTATTGAGTGGTTTTGTAAAAGATTTAAATAAATCTCTTCTGCTTACCACTATTGCACACCCTCATTCATCGCATCTGCCAGACTTGAATGTGACTTCAACATATCACCTTCACCAAAGTCACCCTGGAAAGTGTTGGCTACAGCTGTATCGATCTTTGCCTGTGGCGCATGACATTGAGAGCAGTTAAAGCGTCCGTTGTTAAGTGTTTCACTTTTTTCTGCTTTGGCAATAAGAACATCACTGGTATTACTCGCTGCCATCTCTTTGCCCTCTTTCATAACCTTGTCACCATCTATGACAGTTTTTGGCCTATAGTCAGTGAAGTGTGAAGCAGGTATATGTGTAGCATTCATCTTCATCTCCACAGCCGCTTTTGGCATATGGCAACCGACACATTGATTGTTGCTTTGCGTAATAGGGAGGAGTCCCTCTACGCTATGCGGTATCATTGGCGGCGCATTGACAAATGCTCTCTCGAACCTTTTAGAGGCACCCGGTGCCGGTCTTTCGTAATCTGCCTTCACGCCTTCTGTATCTTTTGCTTCACTGTAAAGGTCCGTTTTTCTAAGCCCGAAAACCTTTTCTGCAATCTCTTTCTTACTGCCCAGATTCTCTTTATCAATTCTGGCAGTGTCACTTGCCTTGTCATTGATATTCACTACATCTGCCGCATAAAGGCTTGAGCCTGCAAGCAGTGCACCCAATGCAATTAACTTTATAACTTTTGTCATTTCTTCTCCTTTGATATTTACTTTTTCGTAAAATTTCTAATACTGAAACCTAAAGCATCATCATCACAGACATCGACACAGCGACCACAATTGGTACACTCCCCGTCTGTTACTGAAATACTCTCTTTATCTATCATATGCAAGACCTGATTTTCAGGACACACAATTTTACACTTCATACAAGCCGTACAAGCTTCATGGTCATGTTTGACCCTTATGAGACTTACTGAACCAATGATTGAATAGCTTGCTCCCAGAGGACACAAGTGTCCGCACCAGCCATTTTTGACCCCGAAGAGGTCAAAAAGGAATATCGCAACGACTATTGCAATCCCTGCACCAAAACCAAAGATAATTCCTCTTTGCATAATCGTGATAGGGCTCAGCACTTCAAACGCAGCGACACCCACTACAGCGGAAACAATAAGACCCAGCACCATGATCCAATAGCGTGCGCTTCTTTTCATGAAGCGATAGTTCACCTCTTCTTTGTCCAAATTCAGTTTGCGTCTGAGCCAGTTCGCCAGGTCTGTCACCATATTGACAGGACATACCCAACTGCAAAAAGCTCTACCGCCTACAATCATATAGAAAAGAGTGATGATCAGCGCCCCCAAAAGTACATCTGCACCCAAAACAAATCCTGTTGCAAGTACCTGCAGTGTGGTATAAGGGTCAGCCAATGGAATAACACCAAAGAGACGAGAGGCACCGAAAGTACCCTCCAGCATATGCCAACCATAGGCATTTGCACCAAAATAAAGCACCAAAAGTGTTATCTGACTTACTCTTCTCAGGAGTAGGTATTTCATATTTTTCATTAGTACTCTACCTCCATATTCAGATAATCAGAAGCCTCTTTTTCGCTTCGTATATTCTTGGTTTGTATCTCTTTGGCATCTTTGACACGCTCCTGGTCTTTTTTGTCCCAGCCTTTGACATAGTGGCTGCCGGCTTTTCCCGTAGAGTATTCTATAGGAAGTACAAAGATTGCGGGTTCCTCTGTCACACACGCTATTTCACAGAGTCCGCATCCTGTACAGACATCGGATTGAACGATAGGAAGTAAAAATGCGTGTTTCCCTGTTCTATCATTTTTCGCATACTCCAGAGTGATTGCCTCATCCAAGAGAGGACAAGCCCTGTAGCAAGCATCACACTGTATGCCCCAAAAGGCAATGCACGACTCTTTATGTACTACAGCCAATCCCATTCTGGATCTATCGATATCAAGCTCACCTTTCTCATCCGAGACAGAAGCCTGATCCAGAGCGCCCGATGGACACACCGGAACACAAGGAATATCTTCACACATATAGCAAGGAACCTCCGTAGGAATAAAAAAGGGCGTGCCGATCATACGATTGTCACCACCCTTTGCCATTTTGAGTGTTCCCGGCCTTGGTTTTCCTGTCTCTCTGTCTATGTTGCTATCACGATTGACGCACGCCTCGGCACAGAGTCCGCACTTGATGCACGCCTTGAGGAAATCTTCCTCTGCTATTGCGCCCGGTGGCCTGAGTACCAATGGTGATGCTTTCACCTCGTCGCTATAACCGCTCCACAACAATCCACCAAGCGCTGTAAGGCCTACACTTTGAAGGGTTGTCGCCATGAACTTTCGTCTATTGTTGTCAGAGTCAGCCATTTAGTTACGCCTTATAGATCTTCACTGCACACTTCTTGAAGTCAGTCTGCTTAGACATTGGACAAGTAGCATCAAGACACACTTTATTGATAAAGACTTTCTCATCGAACCAAGGTACAAATACCAAGCCCCGAGCAGGTCTGTTACGACCTCTAGTCTCAACTCTTGCTTTGACTTTACCTCTTCTTGACTCTACCCATGCAAGCTCTCCTCTCTTGAGGTCTTTCGCTTTTGCATCATCCGGATGCATATAGCAAAGCGCTTCAGGAACAGCACGGAATAGCTCAGGAACTCTCATCGTCATCGTACCTGAATGCCAGTGCTCAAGTACACGACCTGTACATAACCAGGTATCATAATTCTTATCCGGCATTTCCGGCGGATCCATGTATGGTCTCGCAAAGATCTTCGCTTTGTCTTTCAGCGCTTTTTTGCCCAATTTCTTATCTGGACCTTTCAAGCTGCCCTGGAGAAGGTTTTTCGCCAACCCTCCATAGAATGCATGCGTACTGCCATTTCCGGATGCCTTAACTGCTTTTGCAGCATAAGGGTCATACTTCGCATTAAATCTCCACTGTGTCTCTTTACCGTCAACAACAGGCCACTTAAGTCCTCTTACCTTATGGTAAACTTCAAATGGTGCCAAGTCATGCGCATGACCTCTGCCGAAGAACGCATAGTCTTCAAAGAGATACTCATGGATCATAAATCCATACCCTTTCCATGCTTTGCCATCTGAACCTTCAACATTTCTGCTGTCACCACGCGATTCAGTATCATCATATCCTGCCTGTGGGAATTTATCATTCAGCTTATACGACTTAGCTTTTTCGTTTCCAAATAGAATTTCATACATAGTCGTATCTTCTTTGTAACCCATCTTCTTGGCATCAGCGATTACATTTGGAAGTTTTTTAGGTTTTCCATCTTTGGTTTTGCCTCTTAGCGGCTGCTCGCCCCAGAGATCTTTCACGGTAAATCTCTTGGAGAACTCAACCCACTGCCATGTATCTGACATAGAGTCACCTACCGGAAGTACCTGCTGTCTCCAGTGCTGTGTTCTTCTCTCTGCATTTCCGTATGCTCCCCACTTCTCATAGATCATAGCCGTAGGAAGAACCAAGTCAGAAACTTTCGCTGAAATACCCGGATAGCCGTCAGAAGTTACGATGAAGTTGTCCATCTCTCTAGCTGCCTTGATCCAGTGAGAAGCTGAGGCAGTATCCATATAAGGGTTACAGACATTTACCCATGCAAACTTCACAACACCATCTTCAATATCTCTATGGATCTTCATAATGTGCTGGTTGCCTACCGGATTCAGAGTACCTGCAGGGATTTTCCAATGCTTCTCGGTAATAGCTCTGTGCTTAGGATTTTTGACCATCATATCTGCCGGGAGTCTGTGACAGAATGTACCTACTTCTCTAGCTGTACCACAGGCAGAAGGCTGCCCTGTAAGGGAAAATGCTCCATTACCCGGAAGTGCTTGCTTGTTGAGCAGGAAGTGAACATTGTATGAAAGTGTATTGACCCAGGTACCTCTGGTGTGCTGGTTCATACCCATTGTCCAGAATGAAACGACTTTTCTTCCTTTTTCAACATAAAGATCTGCAAGTCCCTGGAGTTTTTTCTTGAACTCTTCAATATCCTCGTCCGGATCACCTTTAGAAATTTTTGCCACATAATCAAGTGTGTAAGGTGCTAGAGATTTTTTATAATCTTCAAAAGAGATGTGCCAGTGCTTGAGTGTGCCCGGAGTGTGCTCCATTGTATCACCGGCTTTTATGCCATAAGGCTCAAGCGAAGGCCCCTCTTTTTCTGAAACTGTTGTCTTCATCTCTTTCTTGATAGTCTCCATCTCAAGATCTGTATACTTGCCGTCTTTGAGTGATTTTTCGCCTGCTCTTCTCATACCATAACCGATATTGACCGGTCCGGCTGTGAAGACGATATTCTTCTTGACGAAATCCCAATCAATTGACTCTGGATGATTGTAAACAATCTCATGGGCTATATAGTTCCAAATTGCCAAGTCAGTTTGTGGAGAGAAGATAATATTGATATCACCGATATCACATGTTCTATGTGTATAGGTCTGAATATTAACGATTTTTACTTTTTCCGGATTTGAGAGTTTTCTATCTGAAACTCTTGACCAGAGGATCGGGTGCATCTCTGCCATGTTTGAACCCCAGGTAACGATAGTATCTGTAATCTCGATATCATCATAACAGCCTGAAGGCTCATCCACACCAAAGGTCTGATAGAAACCGACAACCGCAGATGCCATACAGTGTCTGGCATTAGGGTCAATCGCATTTGAACGGAATCCACCCTTCATCATTTTCTGAGCTGCAACACCCTCCATGACTGTATATTGACCAGATGCAAATACTGCCACACCCTCAGGACCACTTGCCTTAATTGCTTTCTTGGCATGCTTCTCCATCTCATCAAATGCACGCTCCCAGCTGACAGGCTTGAATTTACCTTTTTTGTCAAACTCACCTTTTGCATTCATTCTCAAAAGTGGAGTTTTAAGTCTATCCGCACCATACATGATCTTCGCATTAAAATAACCCTTAATACAGTTAAGCCCTCTGTTTACCGGTGCCGCAGGGTCACCCTTGACCGCTACGATTTTACCGCCTTTGGTTGCAAGCATAATCCCGCATCCCGTACCGCAGAAACGACAAGCTGCCTTGTCCCATCTCCAATCTTGCTGCGCAGCCTCTGCTGCTGCATTTAGATTGGATGGAACAGCAATCCCTACTGCACCAGCCGCAGATGCTGCCGCTGCACTTTTAAGAAATTCTCTTCTATTCAAAGCCATATTACTTCCTCCGTAAATTGATTTTTGGTTATACGAATAGAATCCTCTAAAAAACACTAGACTTCTCTAGCCTTTTTCAGAGGATTCTGAATATAACAACACTACAGTTTAGCACAGAGTCTATTCCATAAAAGATGATTTACATCAAGAAAAGCGAAACTTATCATAATTAGAATATATTCGGCAGCGTTTTAAATTAGAGTAAATTAGTCTTAGATAAATTAAAAAAATGAAGTAGTAAAAGTAGTTAAATTTAGTTGATGAAAACAGGAGACTTTATCTCCTATTTATTATTCCTGGATTCCGCTATCCTGCCAATGCTTTTTTCACATTGTCATCTGCCATTGAAATATTCCATGCCGGCTCCCAGACCACTTCTACTTCAACTGTGCCGACACCTTCGAGCTTCTCTGTTGCTTCGCCTACCCACTGCTTGATCATCTGATGCAGAGGACAGCCTTGCGTTGAGAGTGTCATGACGACATGCACATTACAAGCATCATCTACGATGGCATCGTAAATAAGCCCCATCTCTACAAGATTGAAGCCTACTTCCGGGTCGATCACTGTACTTATGACTTCAAAAACGCTCTCTTTTGTTATAGTACACATTCTATTTTCCTTTTTATTTATTTGTATCGTTACAATTTTGCTTTTATCAATATCGGGATAAGGAACCTCCAGCCTGCATTATTTTCCGTACGCCAACATCTTGCTCATAGTGATATATAAAAAAATCGCCCCTGCAAGTAAAAAACTTGCCCCGCCTTTGAAAAGCGAATCGCTCTCAAACAGCAATCCTGCTCCACCCAGTATTACACCTGATGAAGTAAACCAAAACATCATCGCCGCACCCTTTTTGGAGTACATTTCATGAAGCATCGGTACTTTCTCTTTCCCGACCAGAGGCGCAAAGCGCTCAAACCATACTAAAAACGGAACGATCTTATAAAGATGCCCTGTGATGAATGAAGCAATAAACCCCAATACTAAAAACCATACGGAAGCATGAATCATACTCTGCATATCTGTTACAAAATAGAGCAGGCCCAGGATAATAGAAAGCGTCAATGCAATAAAGGCAAAGATTATCGATAGTGCCCAGACATCCAACTCTTTTCGTACCGTCAGCTTTGCGATGATATAGATCTGCCACATATAAAAGAATATACCTGCTGTATTAACTGCATATCCTATCATCATGAGCCACTCCTGACCAATAAGCGCTCCTATAAAAACAGCGCCTACACCTATAATGACCAGTTTAAATGCGATCTTAATCGCTTTCTCATCAAAACCATGTGCAAGCGAGAACAT
The DNA here is from genome assembly GCA_034722775.1 of Campylobacterota bacterium. Classification (GTDB taxonomy): domain Bacteria; phylum Campylobacterota; class Campylobacteria; order Campylobacterales; family Sulfurovaceae; genus SZUA-451. Next base: position 42,353 of record JAYEOH010000027.1, read on the forward strand.
CGGTATCAGGATCAAAGACAACCCTATGATCGTCAAGACTACATACCCGCCAAGAACTGCATAGACATGGGCTTTGAGCATAAGCGATATATTGATTCCCAGATCACCGCTCAAGCCCAAGGCGATCGCAAAACCCGTCAGGATACCAATCAGCAAATATCCATTGCTCCATGCGACTGTATCGACTGTCAAAGTTCTGATCTCTGTCTTTTTGAGGGTGGCGATGTTTTCGGAGGCAAAAATAAGCATGGCGACAAGCACCAATAGTCCTCCATAAGGAAGCAGTGCAGGCAATAGCCAAAACCCTGCCACCATCATGACTGTACCGATACCAAGAAGCGGCAAAATAACATAATAGACATCGACCACCACATGGCCTGACTCAAGCACTACCGGGATCAGCTGTGCCATAGCTCCAAAGATGATCATCATGACAAAACCAAGCAGAAAGAGGTGCATCCATCCTGCTACATCCATCTGCTGATAGTTGAAAGTAGGTTCAAAAAAAAGCAATGCCGCCATGGAGAGCAGATAAAATATCACCCCATATCGAAAGAATGGCGAGATAAGTTTGAGCGGTGGAGCAAAGTCACTTGTGATAGAGTTCATACACTATCAACCGTCACAACTGCTATCATTCAGATTCGCTTTTTCACTCTCTTCTTCTTTGAAAGAAAAGATAAGCTGCACACGGCCATCTTCCATATCTTCTATTTCTATATTATAATTTGCAGCGATTTTTTCCAATAGTCCGGCCGGTTTTTTATGATTGATCATGATCAGCTTTTTATTGGGTGTGTCTATATGCTTGAGTCCTGCCATTGCATTGACCATTGGATCCGGAGGTCCGCATTTTGAAGTATCAAACTCAAAAATTTGATCTTCTCCCAGTGTATAAGTAAAAAAAGGAACTGTTGCCCCCATGATCTCGATCGGCTCTCTGTTTAATTCAGACATATTATCTCCTATTTAATTTTTCTTATTGTAATGACTTATACTTAAGATAATCTTGACTAATATCAATCTTTGTTTATTTTGTCAAAATTACTTAAAATCTTTTTGAAAATACTCTTCGACCAAAGCATCAAAGTATTTCATACGCTCTTTACCTTTGGGAATCTCTGACCGCAAGCGTTTCATCTTTTGCAAAAAATCATCCGCAGAATCCGGAATTATCTTTTCAAAATGACGGCGTATCTGCTTTGCAAATGCCGGAGAAGCTCCTCCTGTAGAAAATGCAACCGTCAAATCACCCCTTTTCACATAAGATGGAAAGATAAAGTCGCAATAGTCGGTATCGTCCACAGAGTTGACCAATACTCTCGTGCCCCTGCTCTCTTCGTAGATCGCCTTATGAAGATCAACGGTATCAGTCGCAACGATCACAATGTCAAATCCTTCAATATCTCCTCTCTTATAGAGTCGCTGATAGAGAGTCAGACAGTGATCTTTGATCAAACTCTGAGCCTCCGGACTCACCTCTTTGGTTATCACAGTTATCTCTTTGGTGAAATCGACCAATTTCTCCAGCTTCTCTGTCGCGATCTCGCCGCCGCCCACAAGCAGTACTTTCAAATCACTCATATCCATATACATTGGGAAAAAAGACATCAAACTCCTTCAGAGGTGCCCTTAGGCTGTCACCTTTTGTAATCTATCAAAATTTTAGCATATCTATGTTGATATATGTCAACGAATCAGCTTTTAAAACCATTATAATGCATCATATTTCAGATTAATGGATCAATCATGCAAGATGAACTTCTCTACCAAATGCAAAACTCGTTTCCTATGGAAGAAAAACCATTTCACACGCTGGCAAAAGAACTCAACACCACTCCCGAGGAGGTGATAGAGCTGGTGCAAAAGCTCAAGGATGAGAAGATCATCCGGCAAACCTCCGCTATCTTCGATACCAAAAGACTGGGATACAAATCTTCCCTGGTGGCTTTCAAGGTGGCTGAGGATCAGATTGATAAAGCAGCCGAGATTATCAACCGGCATCCTGGCGTCAGTCACAACTACCTTCGCAACCACGACTACAATATCTGGTTTACAATGGCGGTCGCCCCTGATAGCAAATTTGGACTGGAGAAGACGATAGAGATATTGGCAGAACAGACGGGTGCGGAAGATTTCATCATTTTGCCTACACTCAAGATGTTTAAGATCTCAGTCAAGATGGATACGACCGGAAAAAGAGCCAGGAAAGAGAAGTTGAAAAAGCTCTCTTTCAAGGAGATCAACCTCACGCCTCAGCATATTGCTGTCATCAAAGAGCTGCAAAAGGATATTGAGGTTATTGCTGAACCTTTCAAAAAAGCTGCCGAAAAATTAAATCTTAGCTATGAAGAATTTTTCAATATTGCCCAAGAGCTCAAGGAGAGTGGCGTAATGCGTCGATTTGCCACTATCCTCAACCATAGAAAAGCAGGTTTTGGTGCCAATGCCATGAGCGTCTGGGTCGCTCCCGAAGAGAATGCCGAAGAGATCGGCAGAGAGTTAGCAAACTTCTCCGCCGTCAGTCACTGCTACCTCAGACCCAGCTACCCCAACTGGAGATACAATCTCTTTGCCATGGTTCATGCCAAAACTCAAGAGGAGTGTGACACACTCATCGCAGAGATGGCAAAAGAGAACGGACTAACCGAATATGGCAAACTCTACTCCACTGTCGAATTCAAAAAGCAGAGGATTGTCTATTTTGATGATGCGTTTGAGAAGTGGGAACTACAGGTAATAAGTAATGAGTAATGAGTCTTGCGCAAGTTATTCTTTCGGCAAGTTTATATCACTATTGAGTTTTAAAAGTTGGATTTCATCCAGTTGCCTTTTGGAACTCTAAACTCAGAATCCGGAACCCTTACAGCCTGTGTTCCTTCTTGAATTGTGCAATACAATTATTGCACTCTTTGAGCTTATTGCTTTCGATCACGCCTTCAAGTGCATCATAATCGAGAATTTTGATATGTGACCCTGTTTTCATCTCGATAATATTCTCTTTTTTGAACTTTTTAAAGATCCGTGACAGCGTTTCCGGGGTGAGATTCAGGATAGCTGCGATTTCGTTGTATTTGAGCTTTGTGAAGATTTCGACATTTTCGATCAACAACTTTGCCACTTTGGCTTCGGAAGAGTAGATCGTCTCTTTTTGGATCAGTGCAGAGAGTACCATGATCTTGGAGGTAAGCGACTTGATCAGCTCTAGAGAAAACTGCGCCTCCTTAAGGTTTTTGAGGATATAGTCAAAATGCACCATCGCTATTTTTCCCTCTGTCACAAATTCACAACTTGCAGGAAAAGGCTGGCTCTCAAAACAGGCATACTCCCCTACCATCGCCGGGGCATTGAAGCGGTTGATCTGGATCTGAGTCCCTTTTGGTGTTGTCTTGTAGAGCTTTATAGTGCCCTCAAGAACAATATAGAGATAGTCACTGCTGTCTCCTTCATAAAAAATTATGCTGTCTTTACTATAAGTCCTGACAATGGCATTTTGCTTGATCTCGTTCAAATACTTATCAGAGAGCTTGGAGAAGAGTTGAATATCGGATAATTGATGCACGCTATAGAAACCTTTTTATGTCATTATTTTTTATTATATATACTGATTATAAATATTGTAGCAGAAAGAGTTAAAATAGGGCTGGGCTCATCTACCTGCATTGAAGGGGGGGGAAGTTATTATGATTCATCGATCGACTGCTCCTCAAACCAACTAAGCTGCTCTCTGAGATTGACGACTTCGCCTACTACGATCAGTGCCGGCGTCGGCAGATCTTTTGCCAAATCCCATATCGTCTCCAGTGTGCCGACAACTGTTTTTTCATCTTTTGTAGTACCACGGCTTATCACTGCGATAGGATATGTTTTTGGCTTTCCGATCTCAATAAGCTTTTTGGCGATATGCCGAAGTCGATGCAGTCCCATCAAAAAGACGATTGTATCATCGGTTTTATAATTTTCCCAGGGGATTTGAGAGTGGCTTTTGTCTTTGGATTCGTGTCCTGTTACCACACGAAATGAGACTGTAATACCACGATGTGTCACAGGGATACCTGCATACTCCGGAACAGCGATCGCAGAGGTGATGCCGGGGATAAATTCAAATTTGATCCCTCTTTCACGAAGATATATTCCCTCTTCGCCGCCCCGTCCAAAGACAAAAGGGTCTCCGCCCTTCAGACGAACGACCGACTCGAACTTCAAGGCATTTTGATAAATGACTTCATTGATCTCTTCCTGGGGCAGCGTATGGTGACTATCTTCTTTGCCGACATAGACAAACTCACAGCCGTCTTTTGCCTCTTTGAGTATCTCCGGATTGGCGAGTCTGTCATATATGATCACATCTGCTTCTTTCACCACACGCAGTGCCTTGACGGTCAGAAGGTCAATACAACCCGGACCGGCACCGGTCAGATAAACTTTACCCATTATTCACTACCCTTCATTTCGTAGATAAATATACCCGAAGGGTGCTTGATTTGATATATCTCCCGCTCCAAAAACCACTCTTTGGTATTGATGACATTTACTTTATTTTGATCTCGTTCTTCCCCCTGACCATTGACTGATACATAGAGAAAGTCATCGATATTGGACCATCGTACATGCAGCACTTTGCCCATAAAGGTGAAGGTTTTGATAATTTTCAGTGTTTTGGTATCAACGATCTGGATCGTAGGAAAATTCTTCCCCGAAAAGGTCACAGCAAGATATTTTTTGTCAGGGCTAAGCGATGTAAAGACCGGCAAACCCTGCATTTCAATATTTTTAATAAACTTAAAGTCAGGATCATAGACCATCACTTTATTGTCTCCCACTGCCGGGATGAAGATCTTATCCTTGCTCAAGCTCCAGAAACCAAAATGCGGCACCTTGAGCACAGGTTTGTTGCCATCTGCTGTGATCTTGATCTCTGAAAACTTCATAGTATCAAGGTCGATAACACCAAATGATTTACTCAAAAAGAAACCGACAATATAGGTATCGCCCTGAATCATCGCGTCAAATGGCATTTTTCCTACAGCGAACTCTTTAAAAATTTTAAACTGCGGTAAACCTTTTCCACTATTTTCGTTTTTGAGTACAGTGACCTTATCACTATCCATCTGTGCAAAGATGAGATAATCTTTATAGATTTTGATCCCCACATTTTTGGAACCTGTCTTGATCTTTTCGATAGGCTTGAGATCTCTGGTCAGGATATCGACAGATTTATCATCATAATTGGCAACAGCTACATAGTTTTCGCCGATCACAAAACCGATAGCTGATTTGCTGGTCTTGTATTCATTGAGTACTTTTTCACTCACCGGATCAAACCGCACGACATATCCGTCACGGCTGATCAGATAACCATCCTTGCCATCAAACTTTATGATACCGTGGTTCATGTTGTGCATGTTTTCCATTCTGGATTTTTTCAACCCTTTGCTGATAATCGCGATAGATTCCGACTCTCTCTCGACAACAAATATTTTCTCGTTGGCACTGGGTGTCACTCCAAACAGGATACCTGTCAATAGTAAACTTGATAATAAGATCTTTTTCACGCTTCTTCTCCTTTTGTTTCTTCTTTTGTCAGATAACATGATGGATCTTCTGCCCACATATCACCAAAAATTGCATAGGCCCTGCTTCGTGAACCTCCGTTGCAGATCGCCAAATAACGGCAATCGGCACATTTTCCGGAGAGTTCTCTGGGGTGGACTCTAAGCTTTTGCAATAGCTCTGTCGGCTTATTCGTCCAAATATCAGAAAAATCCTGGGTCAGGATATTGCCGATTTTGACCGGAAAAAACGGATCAGGCTTGACAAACCCTTCGCTGTCTATATTGAGCAGTTTTCGCCCTGCACTGTTACCGCCCCAGGCGATCAGTCTGCGCTGCATCTCTTCGGCATATTCAGGGTATTTCACAGCAAAGCGGTCATAAAAGAGGATTGAATCCATCTCCATGTTTCCTGTGACGATCTCGATATCTCTGCCGCTCTCGTGATACTCAAAGGCTTTATCCAGAATGAAATTGACTGCCTTGATACGCTGCTCTTTGGTCAGATCCATCTCCAGGTTTTCCAATCCTCTCCCACTGTAAACCAGATGAGAGATGTAAATCTTGGGGATATTGTGCTTCTCCGCCAAATCAAAAATAAATTCCAGATCATCATAAGTGTCTTTTGTGATCGTAAAACGGATACCTACTTTGGTTTTGCCATAACTGTTAAGCAGATCTACAGCCTTCATCGACTCTTTGAATGAGCCCTCCAGACCGCGAAAAGCATCATGGACTTTTTCGCTTCCGTCGATGCTGATACCGATATAGTCGAAGGTATCAAGAATTTTCTCAGCATTGCTCGTTTTGACATAGAGCCCATTGGTGGAGAGATAGGTGACGATCCCCAGCTCTTTGCAGCGTGCAGCTATGTCATAAATATCTTTTCGTGTCAGAGGCTCTCCGCCCGAGAAGATCAGAAACTTCACACCATTTGCCTTGAGCTTTGGCAGTGTGTCCATGATATTTTCAGTACTGAGAGTATCTACGGCATCGAGGTCTGCCTTGGAGTAGCAGTGCAGGCAGGAGAGATTGCATCGGTTGGTAAAGTTCCAGATGGCGATCGACCCGTCAAGCACGCGTGCCGGCTTTCCAGCAACAACAGAATTGAGTAGATTTGAAAGTCTGAACATCTACTTCTCTTCCGTTTGAGGCTTAAAAGAGAGGACATAAGCCGTAATGGCATCCATCTCCTCTTTGTTGAGATTAAACGGCGGCATAGCACTGCGCTTGTAGCCAAAAACCTTGGAGACAGCTCCCGGGTCAGTGATCATTCCGCGGATCTCGTCTGCACTTCTCTTTGAAGCGATCTCTGTAAAAGGAGGACCGAAAGCCACTGCTGTCTGGTGATGGCATCCCCAACAGTATGTTTCAAAAACTTTTTTTCCCGATTGGGCTTGCAGGGTACTCAATATACCTATAGTTAAAACCAAGGCTACCAACAACTTATTCATCACTTTCCCCATCTTTATTGAATTCAGAAATGAATAATAACATTTTTTTATTTTAGCCACTTGATTTAGAACAAGGAATTCTGACTCTCTGCCCATGTCGCCTAAAAATACCTCATTCAGAGCTCTTATTTTTCTTCTTTTTATAGAGTTTTCGTCTGGCCTCCATGCGCTCTTTGATATCTTTGATGCCACGGATATACTTCTCATCACTGTAATCTATCTCTACATTCTCTATCTCTTTGCCCAATTTTATCTTCAAATGCTGCGACTTTTTCATCGCCAATATCTGTGAGGGGAAGACACTCCTGTGACCGGTCATCAAAAAAGAGATGACTACCGACACCGCAGCATAGTGGGCAACCTCCAAACCGAAAAGCTCTCCTGCCATGATAATAGCTGCGATGGGAGCATTGGTCGCACCTGCCACTACAGAGACGAATCCCAGAGCTGCAAAGAAAGCGATATGCTCTCCCCCTACTATATGCCCAAAGAGGTTTCCGGCTGCAGCACCGATAAAAAACACCGGTGTGATGATCCCGCCGCTTGCACCGCCTCCGAGTGAGAGTGCCGTAAAAAACATTTTGCCGATCGTATCGTACCACAGAACATGATTTCTGGCATCATAAGGAGAGAGAGAATCGCGAATGATATCAAACCCAAGTCCCAAATAACGATCTCCAAAAAAATATGCCAACAGGGCAATAAGAAGACCGGCAACAAAAGGTTTGAGCAGCCAGTGCCATTTGAGTTCTCGGATAAATCTCTGAATAGCATTCAGTACCGTGACAAAGATATCGGTCACGATACCGAAAAAAAGACCTGCCAGGATAACCAATAAGATAAAATAGAGACTTACAGGTATGTCCGTATAGTAGTTTCTAAGTGCAAAATAACTATACTCAACGCCCAGATAGTCTGCCGTGAGAAAGGCTACAAACCCGGCAATAATAGAGGGGAGAAGAACATCATACATGATCGTACCGACGATCAGGATTTCGATACCAAAAATAGCCCCGGCAATAGGGGTGCCGAAAACAGATGCAAATCCGGCTGAGATGCCGCAAATGACCAACTTTTTTCTATCATGAGCATTGAACCTGAAGAGGTCCGAAACATAAGATGAGGCTGCCGCACCCAGCTGTGCAGCCGGTCCCTCTTTTCCCACAGATGCACCGGAGAAGATACTGATCACCGTAGCTACTACTTTTACCGGAAGGATAGCAATGTCAATTTTTCCATCGTTTTTATGTATCGCCTCTATTACCTTCTCGGTACCATGCCCCTCTGCCTTTGGCGCAAGTTTTTTGATGACATAGACAGTCAATACAAGTGCGAACGGAAGGGTAAAATAGTAGGGGAAAGGCAAAAGTTCTCTTGAGCCCTCTGCCATACTGAGCACTTTCAGAAAAAGTGTGATCAGTGCACCGATAACGACACCCATCAAAGAGGAGAGAAATATCCACTTAATCAATGAAGCAAAAACAAAACTCTGCTCTGCCAAATGCCGTTTCATTCTACTCTTCCTTGCTTACCGATCAGGCTTTATGCTTGATTATACATCTATCTTTATTCGATGTGCTTAAAATTAAATTTTTTATGATTTTCCCTCGCTGTCGTTGACATTAATGCAGTTCAATCCTAAATAGAGCACCATCTTTGCTATTTTCTGCACTCAACTTTCCATGACAGTGCTCTTCGATAATAGTTTTGCTCATATAGAGCCCTAATCCTGTACCATTTTTATCCTGTTTGGTAGTAAAATAGAAGTCAAAGATCTTTTCCAAAATCTCTTCAGGTATGCCGCCGCCGTTATCGCTCACTTCCAAAATAAATTTGTCATCATCTTGATAAGTAGTAAGCCCGATGAATGGTTTTTCTACCTTTTTTTCGAGCAGCACATCTTCGGCATTTTTGATGAGATTTAAAATCACCTGCTTTAGCTCATTGGGGTAAGAGTTAAATTTGGCTTGACAACTCAACTCCTTGTGCAGCTCTATCTGGTTGAAAACAATAGAGATTTCAATAATTCCAAGAACCGACTCCACAATCTCATCATAGCTTGTCTCCATAAGCTCTTTGTTTGGTTTGAAAAAATCCCTGAAATCATTGATAGTGGCACTGAGATGCTGTGCATATTTAGAGATATTTCTTGCACTCTTCAGGGTGTTTTCAGGGTCAAGATTATCCATTCTCGCCTTCATCTCTATGAGGGAACTTGTTGCACTGATAGCTGTGAGAGGCTGCCTCCACTGATGGGCGATCATACTCAGCATCTCCCCCATTTGAGCCTGCCTGGATTGCTGGATGATCATCTGTTCCTGATATCTGGCAAGCTCCATCTCTTTCTCTATTCTCTTCTCCAATCCCTCATTCAGCTTTTGAAGCTCCAGGGTTTTTGATGCCACCTCAGCAGAAAGAGTTTGTTGGCTATGGAGCAATTTTTGCGTGGACTCCTCTTTCATATTTTCGTAGAGATTGACGATCAGAAGGATAATGAACATATTGAAAATCCAGATAAAAAAATCTTTGCTGTTCATATCCATAATATTTTTATCATAGAGAAAAATGGCAAGAAGTATCACTCCGACAGCAGCCGCCCAAAGCAAACCCTCTTTTTTGTCAAAAAGATAAAACATGAGATATACAACAGTAGTGAACCAGATAAATCGCATAGGAGTACTATGGATATTGATCAGCAGATAAAAGGCTATAGCCGTAGCGAAAAAGAGAATAATTCTGGCAACCAATCTGAAGCTGCTGCTGTCATATTTGAGCTTCAAAAAGCCCCATATTAGAATAAAAACAAAGAGCATATCGGCAGCAGATTGTGAATAATTATTTTCACCAAAACGAATCAAGCTCATAACAAAAATGACCACACCGGTGATAACAATAATATATTTTAGAAGTATGAGTTTGTTATCTGAAAAATAGTCCTTCTCTATCACTTCAAAACCTCGGCAGCGGTCAGATTGTTTCGTATAGCTTCTATTAGCTGCCCGGGCTCTACAGGCTTGGTGAGATAGTCGTCCATACCCGCAGCGAGGAAGCGCTCTTTGTCACCCTTGAGGGCATTGGCAGTCAGCGATATGATCGGTGTGTGCTCCCGGACTCCCTGCTTCTCTATCTTCAATATCTCTTTAGCTGCAGCGATACCGCCAAGGTGAGGCATATTCTCGTCCATCAGAATGAGATCAAATTTTTTCTGTTTGAATTTCTTTATCGCTTCAAGTCCATCGTTGGCTGTTTCGTAAGTCATACCGGAGTTTTCCAAAATAATACCGACAAACATTTGGTTGGTTGCATTATCTTCAACAAGCAGTATATGTGCTTTTGGCATATCTATATGATTTTTATGCTCGAGCGGTCTCTCTTTGGTCTTCTCGCCGAGAGGCATATTGACGCTGAACGAAAAGACACTCCCGATACCCTCACGACTCTTGAAGCTCAAGCTCCCCCCAAGCATTTCAGACAATCTCAAGGTGATCGCCAATCCAAGTCCTGTACCCCCAAACTTTCTGGCGGTTGAATTGTCTGCCTGGACAAATGAGTCAAAAATGGTATCCTGCTTCTCTTTGGCGACTCCTATACCATAATCTTTTACCCTGAGATTTAACTTGCCTGACTTGTACCAGATAATGCACTTGACGACAGAGCCGCCTGGTGTAAACTTGATGGCATTTGATAGCAGATTGGAGAGGATTTGCTTCACTCTGAGAATGTCGCCATAAAGGATCTTTGGCATATTGTGGTTGTACTGTATCCTCAATATCACACCTTTTTCAGCGGCTTTTGCCTGAAATAGTTCACCAACCATAGTCAGATCTTTATAGGGATCAAAGTTGATAGATTCGATATCCAGCTTTCCGCTTTCGATCTTGCTGATATCCAAAATATCATTAATGATCTGCAGGAGTGAATCGGAAGAGTTTTTAACGATATTGAGATATTTTAACTTTTTTGGGTCCGCCTCTTCTTCACCCAGAAGAGAAATGAAACCGGCGATGGCATTGAGAGGTGTCCGGATCTCATGGGACATATTGGCAAGAAACCGGCTCTTTTGCAGTGCAGACTGCTCCGCCTCCTCCTTTGCCAATCTCAGGTCGTCATGGAGTTTTCTGTACTGCTCTTTGAATTTTATGATCTCAACAGCCCGAAAAAGAACACTGTTCAACCGATCGATCTCGATGGGCTTGGAGATAAAGTGTGAAATCTCCAAATCAATCAGCTGCAGCAGCCATTGCGATTCATCATGGGCAGAAGTCACTATGATGGACTGCCTGTCATTAATTGTATAGATGGATTTGATCATCTCTACGCCATTCATATTGGGCATATTGATATCTGTGATGACAATATCATAGCAGCGGCTATTTGCCTGATGATATGCTTTGTACTTCTCAAACCCTATCGCTCCGTCATCTGCTGTTTCGACATGTTTGAAATAGTGAGCCAGCAAGCTGGAGATGCTTTCGCGCACCTCTTTGCAATCCTCAACATAGAGCACATTCAATCTCTGCGTTATTTTTATCAAACTATCCACTTCATGGTCAAGCATCACTGTTTTCTCCATTCATATCTTTCAGCAAGCTCCCCATAACACCCGATGGCATGGGTTTTCCATAGAGATATCCCTGCATGTTCATACAGCCATTTGCCACCAAAAACTCTCTCTGCATCTGAGTTTCAACTCCTTCTGCAACGACCTCAATATCCAAACTCCGGGAGAGAGAGATTACCGCCTTGGTCATGGCAGCATTTTCCTTATTGTGTGACATACTCTGCACAAGCGACTTGTCAATCTTCAGCTTATTGATAGGAAGAGCCTTGAGATGCGAGAGTGACGAGTAGCCTATTCCAAAATCATCTATAGTCAACTTGATCCCCCTGCTGTCAATCTGCCTGAGAATCTCTAAAATATCGTCGGAGTTCGCCATAACTTCGTTCTCTATGAATTCAAACTCAAGCCATTCAGGCTTGATGCCTGTCTCCCTCATATTTTCGTCAAGTTTCGTGAGGAATCCCGGCTCTAGAAACTGTCTGGCTGTAATATTAAGTGCCAGCACACCTGGATTGAGACCGGCACTATACCACTGTGCCATTTGCCCCATAGCCCTCTTCATTACCCACAGATCCAGCGGAACGATCAATCCGGTTGTCTCTGCAATTTTCATGAATCTATCCGGAGCTATCAAGCCCATTGTGGGGTGCTGCCATCTTACCAATGCCTCGACTCCTGTCACTTTCCCGCTTTTTCCGTTGATTTGCGGCTGATAGTAGACAAGAAACTCTTTCTCCTCCAGTGCCTGATGAAGGCTCGACGCCATCTCGATATGCTCCAGTGCCATAGCTGTCATCTCTTTCGAGTAGAACTGAAAATTATTTCGCCCCTGCTCCTTCGCTTTATACATAGCAGCATCGGCATATTTTAAAAGATTTCCGATATCTGCATCATCCCGAGGATAAAAACTGATACCGATACTCGCGGTGACATATAGCTTGTGCTCATCAATATCTATCGATTTCACCAAAGAGTCAAGAATCTTTTGTGCCAATAGTGATGCATCTTTCACCTCATTCATATCTTCCGCCAGTACGGTAAATTCATCGCCTCCCAGGCGCGCCAGAGTATCTTCTTTGCGAAGAATACTTTTGAGTCGATGCGCAACTGTCCGGAGGACTTCATCACCGACTTTGTGTCCCAGAGAGTCATTGATCTCCTTGAATTTATCCAGATCTATAAAGAAGAGTGCGAAGAGTTTATTGTTTCGGTCGGCTCTTTGAGTAGCTTGAGATACTCTATCCTCAAAGAGCAGACGGTTTGGCAGACTCGTCAGGGTATCGTAGTGTGCCTGATAATTTAAGACTTTTTTTTGCTTCCGAAGTTCATCCTGTACCGACAAATGCTCCGTGATATCCCTGGAGGATTCTATGATACCGGTACAGTTGCCATCCTCATCAAAAATGGGTGATGAGACAATCTCTACCTTTCGTACATTTCCATTTTTATCTTTGTGCGTATGGACCGTCGTGATATTCTTGCAACTCTCCATCACCTCTTTTAGAGGACAGGGGTTTTCAAGCCCGTAACAAGGTGTAGAGCGTCCATAAAGCTCATAGCACTTTGGGTGCTCAGGATCGGATACCAGGCTAAAATCAAAACTTTCTCGTGAAGCTTTATTCATGAGATCGACCACATAATCATCTCTGATCACCATAATCGGATCTCTCACACCATCGATGATAGACTGAAGATAGTCATGCTGCTTTCGTAAAAGAACCTCTGCCTCTTTTCGATTGCTGATATCCTGCGAATAGCCTATCATTCCCTGAGGCTCTCCATTTTCATCCAGCAAGAGAGAGAGTGAGAGGTCAACAAAAATAATCTCTTTTGAAGCCTTGAGCAGGCGTGCAGTTGTATGGTGCTCGCCATTTTTTTTGATCAGCTCAATACTTTTCGCAAGAGTTTCGGACTCCTCTTTAGGGTAAACCATCGAAATATGCTTCCCGATAGCCTCTTTTTGAGTATACCCCAAAAGCAGCTCTGATCCTCTATTCCAGCTGGTGATTAGCCCTTCAAGATCGGTTGATATGATAGAGTCATGCACCTGATCAATAATCTCTGCCTGCTGGGAATATTTGAGCTGCAGCTCTTTCTCTTCTGTGATATCCGTATGCGTACCGATCATACGAATAGCTTTGCCGCTCTCGTCATAGTGTATCTGCGCCCTGCCCAAGACCCAAACCCAGTGCCCATCTTTGTGCATCAGGCGATGATTCATTTCAAAATCTTCTCTTCTCTCCGCCAAGCACTTTTTGAGCAAGGCAAAAACTGCATTTTTATCATCCGGATGCACACGCTGTCTCCAGGTTAGGACACGATTTGGCAACTCTTCATCCGTAAATCCAAGCATCTCTTTCCAGTTGGGAGAGATATAAAAATCAACATTAGTAAAAGACCAATCCAAAATCGAGGTACTGCTCCCCGCAAGAGCCAGATCCATACGCTCCTTGAGAAATAGATTTTTTTTCACTTCATCTTTGAGTTGTATCTTTCCTATGACATTATTCAGGGCACCGGCGAATTGCTCCAAGTCAAAAGGTTTGAGCAGATACCCGTCAACTCCCATTTTTATACTGCTGACAAAAAAGTTTGATTCGGTATAGGCTGAAAATATCAATATAGCGATACTTTTGTCCGTCTCCCTGATCTTCTCGATCATCTCCAAGCCATTGAGTCGGGGCATGTTGATGTCAGTGATGATCAAATTCACATCACTGTTTTTAAATTTCTCAAGCCCCTCTTCTCCATCGACTGCTATGATAATATCCTGAAAAAACTCTTCCAGGATGAGACTGATCGACTCTCTTGTTTCATCATTGTCTTCTACATACAATAGTTTAATATTACGACTCTGCCTTGCAAGCTTCTCTATCTCGATCATAACTTTCCTTTCAATACTATCTTAAATACTGCACCATGACTGCTGTTGGCTACACTGAGCTTGCCGCCGCAATGCTCTTCGATAATGGTTTTGCTCATATATAGACCCAATCCCGTCCCATTTTTCTCCTGCTTGGTTGTGAAATAGGGGTCAAAGATCGTGTCGATGATCTCCGGGGGAATACCGCCGCCATTATCACTTACGAGGATAACGATATCACTGTTATCTACTTTGAGAGATATTTCGACTGTTTTTTCTTTGACAGCACTACTGTCTGCCAGCGCATCTTTCGCATTGTTCAATATACTTACGAGAACCTGCCCCAACTCATGAGGGAACCCCTTGATGGAGATATTTTCCCCAAGATCCAACCTCAGCAATATCCCCTGGTGTTCAAGAATTGGTTTCATCAACTCAGCCGCATGATAAATCGGCTCGCATATTCCAAAGTTTTCCACTTCCCTGTCGGGCTTAAAAAAATCCCTGAAATCATCGATCGTTTGAGACATCTGATCTATCTGTTTTTTACTATCAAGGCTCAATTTGTCCATCAGTGTACTGTCCATCTTGCCCATCTTGTATTTGA
>JAYEOH010000028.1:0-5655 GCA_034722775.1 Campylobacterota bacterium
TCTTCTGCAATAGGCAGATAGAGATCTTCTTTGGCGGCGATTCGATGGATTGCGAGGGCTGTCGGAACGCCCTCGGCTACCTCTCCGAGTTCTTCCAGGATCGTCTCCATACTTTTCCCCTCAGCCAAACCAAGACCTACTCTGTAATTACGCGAGAGTGTTGAACTGGCGGTTAAAAAGAGATCTCCTGCACCTCCCAGCGATAGAAAGGTTTCCGCTCTTGCGCCAAAATGCTCACCAAAGCGTGCCATCTCCACCAAGCCTCTGGATATAAGTGCTGCCCTGGCATTGTTTCCCAGATCCAAACCATCCGTCACACCGCCTGCGATCGCGATCACATTTTTGTAAGCGCCCGAGACTTCCGCCCCCACCACATCATCATCGATATAGCCTTTGATATAGTGAGGCAGTGCATCGGCAAACTCCTGAGCCAAAGCTCTGTTGGTTGAACTGATCATCAATGCAGTCGGCAGTGACTTTTTCACTTCTGCAGCAAAAGAGGGCCCGGAGATATAGGCAAGTCTCTCTTCAGGGAGATAAGCCCCGTACATATCGTTGAGAAATGCCCCTGTCTTAGTCTCTATTCCCTTGGCAGCGACGACAACCTTTTGCCCTCTATCTTCAAATTTTTCAGCCAGCCAGCTTCTCACACACTGCGCAGGCAAAGCCATCACCAGATATTCTCTATCGAGCGCCTCATCCAGAGAGACAAAATTTTCTATATCTCTGGGTGTACGCGAGTAGATCACCACATCATTCTTTTCTGAGTAGGCATGATAGAGCGCCTGCCCCCATTTTCCTGCTCCTATAATCGCTATTTTCATATCATCAACTCCTTGTCTCATCGATCATCTCTATAAAGCGCGCAGCACTCTCTTCGTACATATCAAATATTTTAGTCACACCGGCAAGTTTCAGCTTGCGATTATCCTCTTTGCTGTCCGAAAGTGCCACAATCTCCCCCTGGTAGCCGTCTGACCTGAGCGAAATAGTGTGATAAACATTGAGCGCGTCATTGTCCATAGCACAGGCGATCATCTTGTAGGAGGCGAAAGGGATATCTTCCAGATACCTGGCACGCTCAAAATCGACAAAAAAGACTTTCTCAAAACCATCCTCTATCGCCTGTTGCTGATTGGCTTCTATATTTTCATAAATAAGTATAGATATACCTTCATTTTTGAGTATCCTGCACAGCTCTCTGCTCTTATGAGTATAGCCAAAAACCATTGCTTTTTGATTGATATCACTACGCTTATTTTTAATGTATCTAAGTGCCCTTGTGTAGACATGCGTATAGGGCTCAAGCACACCATCAACGCCGCTGGCCAAATATTGCGGTAAAAGATAGGATTGATTCATTCTGGCAAAAACCTTGCAGGACTTCATACACTCCTGATGAATACTTTTCACATTGAGAATAAAATAGATATTATCAATATCGTTGCTTCTCAATGTCAGCATCGATACAATATTATCTTTTTCGACCAACTCTTCGATCAGCTTGGCATCTGATCCGTCTGCTTTTATCACATAAAAGCCATCATTCATTGCCATAGCCGCCTTAGCCTCATCATTTTCAATAATTGCTGAGTTATATTTTGTACTGTTTTCAAGCTTTTTTGCAATGGTATTCCCCAGATGTCCATAGCCGTTAATCAGTATGACACTCTTCATCCTGTGAACCTGCTTGATGCTGCCAATATTACGCATCTCATCAAATCTTTCAGAAAATGCAGAGACCATAATAGAAGTGGTAAACGATATCATCGCTACCCCAAAGACAATACTGAACATTGAGATAATCTTCCCGATATCAGTGACGGGTGCAATATCACCATATCCTACCGTCGTGATTGTCACCATAGCCCAATAGATCGCATCCAGATATGAGGTGATATTTTTATTGGTCTCATTCTCCAGCAGATAAAAGAGAGACCCGACCAAAAAGGGGACAAAGAGAAGAAGATACCCCAAAAAGATAAATTCAAATCTCTTTTTGGACAAAGCGCTAAAGAGGCTCGAGATACCGGGTATGTAGTGATAGAGTTTCAACAGTCTGACCACTCTGAATTTCGGGAATATCGCTATAAGATCTATGAGCGCTGGAAAGGATATCATATACTGTAATTTGGGAAGGATTATAACATTAAAATAGTCCCTGAAACTATTGAGCTTTTGACGCTGATCAGCAGCGATAATATCCTTATAGAGATCCTGGCTTATCCATAAACGCAGAAGATACTCAAAAGCAAAGATCGATGTGATTACATAAAGATCAAAACCGGTAAGCCATCCTGGATTATCTGTCGTTTCATCTACGATAAGTATAAAGGTTGACAATAGGATCAGGAAGATCATAAAAAAATCAAAGTATTTTTTATATGGAAAGGTATTATCGTTAAAGAGTGATCTAAAAAAAGATTTAACTTTTTGATATCCTGAAGCGTTATGAAACTTATAAGAGAGTGTGACTATAGGATTATGCATTTGTACTCTCCTTGCAGTTGGTTTATTCTATGGTGCAGCAATAACTGTGCTTAAACCCCTAGTCTTTGCTTCAAGAGCTCATTGACTTTTCCGGGGTTGGCAGTTCCTTTGCTCGCTTTCATCGTCTGTCCGACAAAGAAGCCGAAAAGTTTCTCTTTTCCATCTTTGTATTGGCTCACTTTATCCTGGTTATTTGCGAGGATTTCATCGATAATCGCGAGAATAGCACCATCATCACTCACCTGCGCCAAACCCAGCCTTTCGATGATCACATCGATGTCACGATCTTCATTTTCCATCATAAAGTCAAGTACCTCTTTGGCGCCTTTGCCGGAAACAGTGTCATCTTCGATCTTGGTGATAAGTGTACCAAGTGTTTTCGCACCTACCGGTGAATCTTGAATACTTTTACTCATTTTATTTAGCCTGCCCAGTAACTCAGAAGTAAGCCAGGTCACTGAACTTTTAGCTTTGGCACCGCTATCGAGCATTGACTCAAAGTAATACGCCATCTCTTTATCGGCACAGAGTATCAGTGCATCAACACGCTTGATATCCAGCTCCTCCATATAGCGTTTGACTTTTTCATCCGGTAGTTCCGGAATGATCTTCGCCTCCTCCATCATCTCATCTGTCACGATCACAGGTCGCAGGTCCGGATCCGGGAAGTAGCGATAATCCGCACTATCCTCTTTGCCCCGCATTGATTTGGTCACCCCTTTGTCGACATCCCAGAGGCGTGTCTCCTGGTACACTTCCTGATCATAAATACCATCCTCGTATGCTTCTGTTTGCCGCTGTACTTCATACTCGATGGCTGCTTTGACAAAACGGAATGAGTTAATATTTTTGATCTCGACACGCGTACCGAACTCCTCCTCTCCTTGAGGACGGATAGATACATTCACATCACAGCGAAATGATCCCTCCTGCATATTGGCATCGGAGATATCAAGATAGCGGACGATAGAGTGCAGCTTCTTTAGATAGAGCACTGCCTCTTCCGAGTTACGCATATCCGGGTCGGAAACGATCTCCAGCAGCGGAGTTCCTGCGCGGTTCAGGTCCACCTTTGAGATCGCTCCGTCATGCATATTTTTCCCTGCATCAGCTTCGAGGTGCGCACGGGTAATCCCGATGTTCTTTGTACTGCCATCTTCAAAATCGATATGCAGCTCACCCTCCCCTACGATCGGAATATCAAATTGAGAAATTTGATATGCCATAGGGCTATCAGGGTAGAAGTAACTTTTTCGATTGAAAATAGATCGCTTGTTTACGACTGCACCGACAGCATATCCGAAAGACATTGCTTTTTTGACTGCTTCGATATTTAGCACAGGCAGGGCACCGGGCAAAGCCAGACAAGTAGGACAGGTATTGATATTCTGGTGTGCCGCAAAACTGGTAGGGCAGGAGCAGAATATTTTTGTCTTTGTATTGAGCTGAGCATGGACTTCCAATCCGATTACCGTTTCAAACATCAAATAAACCTTTAGTTAAAAAATCTGATCGAAGCAAAACCTGATGCACCTGCCTCACAACAGGCATCGATCTGCTCTTGTGTCAGTATGCCGCCAAGGGCAATAATTGGTAAAGATATTATACCTTGTATCTCTTTGAGCGCACCTAAACCAAGGGGTCTGCCTTTGTTTGGCGTCATAAATATAGGACTATAAGTGATCATATCAGCACCCAACGCTTCTGCTTTTTTTGCCTCATCTACCGTATGGCAACTGATCACAACTAACAGATCATTTTGCTTTGCCTTTGCGATCTCATCGAACTGAGTGCTTGCCAGATGGACCCCGTCTGCACCAAGTTTTGATGCCAGATCAACGCTTCCGTGAAGCAGTATTTTTTCAAATGAACAGTTTTTTGCCTGCCCTATAAACTGCTCCGCAAACGCTTCATACATATCATTTTCTTTATCCCGATAGACGATCATCTCCGCTTTTTGGGAAATACGCTTCAGATCATCATCAAGTCTTTCAAAGTAGAGGGTCGAGGGATCAGTAATGGCATAGGAGATCATCGGATTCGTTTATAACGATATTATGCAGTGGGCAGATTTTGAGCAGTAAGTTTTTCGAGCAGTGCAGTCTGCTTTTTCATCTCTTCGAGTCGTTCCATCGCTACAAACATGTACTCCAGCACGACAACAAAAAAGAGTCCGGGAAGTGCTCCCAAAAAAGTCATCAATATAGCATCTGCAACACTATATCTGTAAAAAGAGGTGAAAGTATAGAATGCGCCGATAAGGACAAAAGCCCAAGCGACACCTAGAAGAAAATTAACCAGTATACCCAGAGTGGATCGTCGGAGTCTCATCTCTGGGCTAGTCTATATTTTATACGGCACCCATCGTATCGACGACAGGATTCGGTGCTGTTTCATGCTCTTCGTCAATGGCTACAGCACCCGCGAGGTAAACATAAGTCAGGATCATAAAGATAAATGCCTGAAGCAATCCAAAGAATGTCAGAAGAACATAGGCAGGAAGCGGTGCGAACCAGGGAACCAGCATCAAAAGTACCCAAAGGAAAAGATCATCACCCTTAATATTTCCAAAGAGACGGAAAGAGAGTGAAATGATTCTGGAAATATGTGACACAATTTCGATAGGGAACATCAAAGGAGCCAATAATTTTATGGGACCCATAAAGTGTGCGAAATAGTGTACGGCGCCACTCTTTTTGATACCTTCATAATTATAATAGAAGAATACCATAAGTGCCAAAGGAAGCGTCACATTGATGTTGGCAGTCGGGGATTCAAACCCCGGGATAATACCGATCATATTTGATACAAAAACAAACAGACCGATCGTTGCAATCAAAGGAAGATACTTTCTCGCAAGAGAATTGCCGATCACATCGTTACCCATAGAGAGTACACCGCCAAGATAGGCTTCAAAAACATTTTGAGTTCCGCCCGGAACTGCTTTCATACTCTCTGTGGCCTTTTTTGCAAGAAACAAAATAATTACTGCAACTAAGATCAAATGACCGACCACCATCCAAACGCCATGTCCTGCAATGACACCAATATAGGTAAACACACCTTCCATTATACATCCTTACTAATTTGACTATTTGAGCAAATTATAACTTTTTTTTGCTTAGAGAGGAGGATGACTGAAGTCTCTTTGTATATTATTTAAAG
>JAYEOH010000029.1:0-23450 GCA_034722775.1 Campylobacterota bacterium
CTCTAGCTTTCCCTTATGCGTCGTTACTCACTTTCGAATTAGCTACGGCTAGTCCTTCAAGTGAGTGCCTAGCCTAAGAAAAAGCTAGAGATGTTGTGGGTATTATAGATCTTTGGAGGTTCCTTAGTTTGACCCTTTACTCCATTTTTACCTAAACTCTGCTATATTCAATCTATTATTTTTTCACTAAAGGCACCCTATGTCAAAACCTAAATTTACCCACCTCCATCTCCATACCGAATACTCCCTGCTCGATGGTGCTAACAAGATCAAAGCGTTGGCAAGCAAGATCAAAGAGATGGGGATGGACTCGGTGGCTATGACTGATCATGGCAATATGTTCGGGACGATAGACTTCTATAATACCATGCGCAAAGAGGGTATCAAGCCGATCATCGGGATGGAGTGCTACCTGCACAATCAGGAGGAGCTGGGCGACAAGAGTATGCGTCAGCGTTTTCATCTCTGCCTCTATGCCAAAAATGATATCGGGTATAAAAATCTGATGTATCTGAGCTCTCAAGCCTATATCAATGGTTTTTACTACTATCCGCGTATCAACAAAAAACTGTTGAGTGAACATAGCGAAGGGCTGATCTGCTCCTCTGCCTGTCTGCAGGGGGAAGTGAACTGGCAGCTCAATCTCTCGGAGAGAAATCTCAAATTTGGTGCCAAGGGCTATGATGAGGCAAAACGGGTTGCATTGGAGTATAAAGAGATCTTTGGGGAGGATTTTTACCTGGAAATCATGCGTCACGGGATTGGCGATCAGCATCGAATCGATAAGCAGATTTTACAAATTTCTCAGGAGACTGATATTAAAATTATCGCAACCAATGATACGCACTATACGGTTCAGAAGGATGCGGATGCCCATGAGGCGTTTATGTGTATCGCGATGAACAAACTCTATGACGACCCAAATCGTCTGCGTCACTCTGTCCACGAGTTCTATGTAAAGTCGCCGGAAGATATGGCAAAACTTTTTGCGGATATCCCTGAGGCGCTGGAAAATACACAGGAGATCGTCGAGAAGTGCAATCTGGAGATCAAGCTGGGCGATCCGACACCGCCGAACTTTAAATTTACCAGAGAGAAAGCGTCAGCAGCGGGATTGACACTGCTGGAGCCGGAGGTGGAGTATTCACTCGAAAATGATAAAGTACTCTTTATTCATGAGTCCCAAAAAGGACTTGAGGGGCGACTTAAACATGTGCCTGAGGAGAAGCACCAGGAGTACCGTGACCGGCTTCAGGTTGAGATCGATATCATCAACTCGATGAAGTTCCCCGGTTATATGTTGATCGTATGGGATTTTGTGGATGCCGCCAAACAGATGGATATTCCGGTTGGGCCGGGCAGGGGCTCTGCGGCAGGGTCGCTCGTGGCATATTCGCTGCATATTACCGATATTGATCCTATGCCTTATGGCCTGCTTTTTGAGCGATTTTTGAATCCGGAACGGGTCTCGATGCCGGATATAGATATGGACTTTTGTCAGGCAAGACGACAAGATATTCTTGACTATGTGGTGGAGAAGTATGGTCGCTCAAATGTGGCGCAGATCATCACCTTCGGCAAGCTTCTCGCCAAAGGAGTGATCCGGGATGTGGCACGGGTGCTTGATATGCCTTACTCCAAAGCAGATGCGATGGCGAAACTCATCCCCGATGAACTGGGCATAGACCTTCAAGGTTCTTACGAAAAAGAGCCGAAGATCAAAGAGCTTTTGGAGAAGGACCCGCAGGCAAAGCGTACCTGGGAATATGCCCTGGCACTGGAGGGATTGAATAGAAATGCCGGCACACATGCTGCCGGTGTGGTGATCTCCAATGAACCGCTTTGGCAGAAAACACCGCTCTTTAAACCTACCGGACTCGATACACTGGCGACGCAGTACAGTGGTAAATATGTCGAAGATGTGGACCTGATCAAGTTTGACTTCCTTGGGCTTAAAACCCTGACAGTGATCGAAGAGGCACTGCAGCTTGTTGAGCGTCGTCATGGAAAGCGTATCAACTTTGTGGAAGAGGATATCGAAGACAGAGCTGTATATGACTATATAGGTACAGGCGAGACGCTCGGACTCTTCCAGATAGAGTCGTCGGGTATGCAGGATTTGGCAAAGAAACTCAAGCCTCATGGATTTGAAGATGTCGTTGCGATGCTAGCTCTCTACCGCCCCGGTCCGATGGAGTCAGGTATGCTCGATGACTTTGTCGAGCGAAAACATGGCCGTGCGAAGATCACTTATGACTTTCCGGAGTTGGAGCCTATTCTCAAGCCGACTTATGGAGTCATCGTCTATCAGGAGCAGGTGATGCAGATCGTACAGACGATCGGGGGATTCAGCCTCGGTGGTGCGGATCTGGTGCGCAGGGCTATGGGCAAGAAGATCAAAGCAGAGATGGATAAACTCCAGGGAGAGTTTGCGGAAGGTGCTGCAAAAAAAGGTTTTGACAAACAAAAAGCCTTTGATCTGTTTGATTTGATCGTGAAATTTGCCGGATATGGTTTCAACAAATCACACTCTGCCGCCTATGCAATGATAACCTTCTATACCTCGTTTTTAAAACACTATTACCCCACAGAGTTCATGTCAGCTATTTTAACTTTGGAAAAGAACAATACAGATAAAGTGGTGAAGTATGTTGATGAGGTCAAGCGTATGGGCATGAAGCTTCTCCCTCCCGATATCAATAAATCCGGTCTGGTTTTTGAAGCACGCAAGATCGATGGCGATGAGGTGGTCATGTTCGGTATGGGTGCATTGAAGGGGGCAGGGGAGATAGCGATCAATAGTATGCTTGAAGCCAGAGGGGAGACAGAGTTCAAAGATCTTTCTGATTTTGTCTCTCGTATAGACTCAAGCAAAGTGAACAAAAGAGTCATCGAAGCATTGATAAAAGCAGGCGCATTTGACTGCTTTGGTTACAGCAGAAAAGCTATGCTTTCACAGCTGGAAGAGATCATAGAGATGGCAAAAAAAGCGGGAGAGGCAAAAAAACAGGCTGTCAATTCTCTCTGGGGTGATGATGAAGAGTTGACAATGGTGACACTTGAGCTTGACCCTATGGATGAGTTTGAACCTATGGAGATATTGGAGATGGAAAAAGAGTCCCTGGGCTTTTATGTCTCGGGCCACCCTCTCGACAAATATCGTGAAACCCTGGATGGAATCAACTATACTCTCAGCTCCGAGATCGATGATTTGGCTGATGGGTCGCAGGCACTTTTTATCGGCAGGATCGAAGAGATCACGGAGAAGATTTCCAAAAAAGGGAATAAATTCGGTATTGCCAATGTGATGGATCTGCATGGAAATATCGAACTGATGCTTTTTGAAAATCGCCTCAAAGAGATCGAAGAGGATTTTGATATCACAAAACCGATTGCTTTCAAAGTCAAAATCACAAAAGACGGCGACTTTACCCGCATGAATATTCTCAAAATCGAGTCTCTTAAAGATGCCAAAAAAGAGAAGATCAAGGTCAAGAAAGAGGAGAAACATACCCCTGAACCGGAACAGCCTCCGCTTATTCTTGCCCTGAATCTGATGCCTGATGCCAAAATCGCAGAAGAGCTCTTCTGTCTCGCCGAAAAATATCCCGGTAAACGGCCTCTGGAACTGCATATCAAAAGTAAACTTGCTGATGTGATCATCGAATCCAAGATGAGAGTGAGTGAGTTGATGCTTGAAGAGGCGAGAGAGATAGGAGTTTATCTGGAAGAGGCGTTGGTAGTTGAGTAGGAAGAACTAGATCATATGACGCCCGCAGCCAAGAAAACAACAGCAGTTCTGTTTCTCCTGTTTTTGCTCATCTTTCCCAAGTTTTCACCTTGGTCTTCTCCGATCAGTGCGACAGATGATTCTTTGATGCATCATCTCTTTGTCCTATACTTTTTTATCATTAATCAAACATTGGGTATTGTCCATGAGGCTGGACATGGGGTGTGTTATATTTTACCATGCCCTGAGCTGTTTATGGTTGCCAATGGAACATTTTTTCAATTATTTTTTCCTGCGGGGATTGGGTATTATTACAAAAAACACGGTAATCGCTTTGCGGCACTGATTGCACTCTTTTTTGTCGGCTTTTCGCTTCGATATACAGCGTGGTATATGTCGACAGCACATGAGGGGCTTCATCTGCCGGCAAGTAAGTCTTTTTTGGGTGTGGATGCTCTTCATGATTTCAACTATATCTTCTCTTATTTTCATCTTTTGCCGTACGAAGGATTTATATCGGGCTTGACAGGATTGTGTGCCTATTTGCTGATGATCTATGCTGTTATAGCGATGCTGAAAAATGCTTTTGTGAGCAATAATGATGCGATGCCTGCCAAAAAACCGCCTTTGGATGTGTAGTATGGAAACAGATAATAAAGATAACTTTTTGATAACGACACTTTAATCATATTTTTGTAACCAAGATGATAAAATCCTGTTACCATAATTCAACATTTAAAGGATACTAACACATGTCACAATTACCAAAAATAATCTGGTCAAAAATCGATGAAGCGCCTGCATTGGCGACCTATTCACTGCTCCCAATCGTAAACGCGTTTACACAAGCAGCAGGAGTTTCAGTTGTAATTTCTGATATTTCACTTGCAGGTAGAGTTCTTGCAGCTATGGGTCTTGCAGAAGATGAGCTTTCCAAGCTTGGAGAAGTTGTTTTAGAAGAAGATGGAAACATCATTAAGCTTCCAAACATTTCAGCTTCAGTAGGGCAGTTAAAAGATTGTATTGCAGAGCTTCAAGGTCAAGGTTATGATATTCCTGACTATCCTGAAAATCCGGCAAATGCAGATGAAGAGGCGATTCAAGCTAAATACGGTACTTGCCTTGGTTCAGCTGTTAACCCGGTACTTAGAGAAGGTAACTCAGACAGAAGAGCAGCTAAAGCTGTTAAGAAGTTTGCACAAAACAACCCTCATAAACTCAGAGCATTCCCCGAGAATCCTAAATCTTATGTAGCACATATGGAAGGTAATGGAGATTTCTTTTCAAATGAAAAGTCTGTAACTTTAGATAAAGATCAAAAAGTAACTATCGCTCTGAATGGTAAAGAGTTAACTTCTGTTGATGCAATTGCCGGTGAGATTCTTGATGGTACATTTATGTCTATCGCTGCACTTAATGCTTTCTATGCAAAAACAATCGAAGATGCAATAGCTAACGATGTTTTATGGTCGCTGCACCTCAAAGCCACTATGATGAAGATCTCTGACCCAATTATGTTTGGTCATGGTTTCCAAATCTTCTTCAAGGATGTATTCGCTAAACATGCAGATACATTTGCAGAGCTGGGCATTAAGCCTAACCAGGGTATGTCTGACTTAGAGAAGAAAATTGCAGGTCATGCAAAAGAAGCTGAAATCTTAGCTGATTTCAAAGCTGCTCTTGATTCTGACTCTCCTAAGCTTGCAATGGTAGATTCTGACAAAGGAACAACAAACTTCAACGCATCTAACGATGTAATTATCGATGCTTCTATGCCTGTAGTAGTAAGAGAAGGTGGTAAGCAGTGGGATAGAAATGGTGATGCTGTTGAGTGTGTGGCTGTTATCCCTGATAGTACTTATGGTATGTTCCACGCAGAGATGGTAGCTGATTGTGTCAAAAACGGTCAATACGATGTCTCTACAATGGGTACTATGCAAAATATCGGTCTTATGGCTCAAAAAGCAGAAGAGTATGGTTCTCACCCAACTACATTTGAATTGGCTGAAGCCGGTACTGTTACTGTGACAGGTGCTGATGGCGTTCTTATGAGTTTCGAGTGTGAAGCTGGAGACATCTGGAGAATGAGTAGAACAAAAGATATCCCGATCAGAGACTGGGTAAGACTTACAGTTGAGAGAACAAGACTGGAGGGTATCCCTGCAATCTTCTGGTTAGACGAAAACAGAGCTCACGATATTGAAATCAAGAAAAAAGTAGATGAGTATCTTAAAGAGTACGATACTGATGGACTTGATATTCAGTTTATGAAAGTAACTGACGCTACCAGGTTTACAAATGCCAGAGTGAGAGAAGGTAAAAATACTATCGCAGTAACTGGAAATGTTCTTAGAGATCACCTGACAGATATGTACCCGATCCTGGAGCTTGGCACATCTGCTAAAATGCTCTCTATCGTTCCATTGATCGCCGGTGGCGGATTGTATGAGACAGGTGCCGGTGGATCTGCTCCTAAACATGTGGATCAGTTCCTGGCTGAAGGTCACCTCAGATGGGATTCACTTGGTGAGTTCCTGGCACTAGCTGAATCACTTAGATTTATCGGTCAAAAACATTCAGATGAGAAACTAGCTGCACTTACTGCCGGACTTGATGCTGCAAATGAAGGCTACCTTGACAACAACAAAGAGCCAGGTAGAAAATGTGGTCAACCAGACAATAAAGCGTCTCACTTCTTTGTAGCTCAATACTGGGCAGACGCTCTTGCAAACGGAGACAATGCTGAGCTTGCTGCCAAGTTTGCACCTGTAGCTGCTGCACTCAAAGAGAATGAAGCAAAAATAATCGAAGAGCTTCTTGCTGTTGAAGGTACTGCTCAAGATATCGGTGGTTACTTCAATCCGGATGATGCTAAAGCTGAAAAAGCGATGAGACCATCTGCTACACTCAATGCTATCATTGATGCTATCTAAACGATAGAGACTACTGCAGAGAGACTCTCTCTTTGCAGGCACTGCAAGTTTATTACTGTATAATAATCAAATAAATATATAAATTCGGGTTGCGTATCCCATTTTATACCACAAAGCATAATTGATCACTTTGTTTATGAGTTATGTTTTGTCATGAGGGAAAATCCGAAAATTATAGTAAAAAATACCAATTTAAAAAGGATATATAAAGTGGGAAAAGGTAAAAAAGTAACCATTATAGGTGCCGGAAATGTAGGCGCAACAGTAGCCTATTCACTTGCTATGAAAGGATCATGCCACTATATCGTGCTGCGTGACAGAAATGTAGAGATCGCCAAAGGTAAAGCGCTGGATATGTCACAGGCTGCCAATGCTGCGCGTCAGCATACGATCGTCACAGCAGCAGATGAGGCTTCAGATATTGCAGGCAGCGATGTCGTCGTCATCACTGCAGGCAGTGCAAGAAAACCGGGAATGAGTAGAGACGATCTTCTGGCAATCAATGCAGAGATCACGAAAGAGATGGTGCAGGATGTCAAAGAACATGCGCCGGATGCTATCATCATTATGGTTTCCAATCCACTGGATGTGATGACATATGTGGCCTTCCGGGCGAGTGGATTTCCACGCGAAAGAGTATTGGGTATGGCGGGGATACTCGACAGTGCAAGAATGGCACACTTCATCCATGAAAAGATCGGCTATGGTGCCGGCCAGATCCGTGCATCAGTGATGGGCGGACATGGTGACGATATGGTACCGCTTCCCAAATTTTCGACGATAGCAGGTGTGCCGCTCTCGGATATCCTCTCCGAAGATGAGATCATTGAGATTGTTGAGCGAACCAAGCATGGCGGAGCTGAGATCGTTGGTTACCTCAAGACAGGTTCAGCTTATTATGCACCGGCTAAATCTACAGCGCTTATGGTGGAGGCGATCCTTCAGGATACCAAGCAGATTCATCCTTGTGCGGTGATGCTGGAGGGGGAATATGGCTATAGTGATGTGGTCAGCGGCGTACCGATTGCGTTGGGTGCCAGCGGTGCAGAGAAGATCTTCGAAATGACGCTGAGCGTCAGTCAGAAGAAAAAATTTGCAAATAGTGTTGCATCAGTCCAGGGTATGATCGATGTACTCAAAGAGAAAGATTTTTTCGACTAAGAGTGAGCGAATCGGTTATAAATAAGAGAGGATTGTCCTCTCTTATTTATTATAATATATAATAAATAATTATTAGTATTATTCATATTTATTCTTGATATGTTACTATTGTTCACAAAACTACCCCGTTTACTATCAAAACCCCATTCTTATTTGAAATATAACTTAAAAACTGTTATTTTATATGATGCTTAATCATATACTATAGCTGCAGTGATTTTTCACTCTGACATTGCAAGATAAACGGAAGTTGGAATGAAGCAGTCGTTGAGTCTATAGTTTGGTATGTAAGTAATTTTATCAATAGGGAGTGCTGTATGGGTAATCGTGACACTATATCAACCGATGTACTTATTGTCGGTGGCGGACCTTCCGGTCTTGCCGCTGCAATAGAACTGGCAAATAGTTTCAAGCAGAAAGGTGAAGAGAAGAGGATAATGCTCATTGAGAAGGGCAACTCAATTGGCTCACATATACTTTCGGGTGCAGTCATAAGACCGAAAGTATTTGAATCATTGTTGACGCAAGAGGAGTATGATGAGATTCCGTTTGACTCCAAAGTTTCGACGGATGTAACGGTGAAATTGAGTGACAGCGGAGAGATGGAGCTTCCATTCCACCCTCCATATATGAACAATGAAGGTAACTATATTGCTTCACTCGCCCAAGTCTGCAAATATTTAGCAGGTATTGCTGAAGCCAAAGGGGTGGAGATATACACAGGATTTTCTGTGGATGATATGCTCTATGATGATAATGGCAAAGTGGCAGGTGTCAAGACCAAAGATACCGGAGTAGATCATCATGGTGAAAAGCAGAAAAATTACCAGGAAGGTACGGTTGTCAAAGCTGATATCACCATTCTGGCAGAGGGTACACGAGGAAGTCTTGCCAAAAAGGTTATTGATAAATTTAACCTGGATTCAGGCAAAAACCCGCAGATCTACTCACTGGGTGTCAAAGAGATATGGAAAGTTCCGGAGGGCAACATTGAACCAGGCGCAGTTTATCACACCTTTGGATATCCGCTTGAGGACAAATCAGAGTTTGGCGGAGGATTTATCTATGGACTGAGTGACAACAGGGTGGCACTTGGACTGGTTGTCGGACTTGACTATAAAGATCCAGGTTTTGATACACATGCTGCAATGCAGGTATGGAAAACACATCCTTATGTCTCCAAATTCTTAAAAGGTGGAAATATCATTGAGTTTGGTGCCAAAACCCTGCCGGAGGGCGGATGGAACTCTATGCCTAAATATTATGAAGACAATTTGATGATCGTTGGCGATGCTGCCGGATTCCTGACCACTGCCAGACTCAAAGGTGTTCACCTGGCCGTTCGTTCAGGTATTTGTGCGGCAAGAACTGCCATGAGTGCATTTGAAAAAGGGGATACCAGTAAAAAAGCACTTGCAGAGTATGAGGAGCGAGTGAATAACAGCTTTATCTATAAAGAGATGTACCCTATTAGAAATATGAGAGCCGTTATGAATGACGGTATGATCCTTGGCGGATTGAAGATGGGTGTTCAACTGGTAACAGGCGGTACCTGCCTATTTGTTCCGGAAGTACACTCTGATGCAGATGAGACTCAAAAACTTAGTGAATACAAAGGTGTTCCATTTGCAGAGCGATTTGCGGGTAAATTGGACTTTGATAAGAAGCTCACTTTTGATAAGGTGACCGGTGTTTACTACTCAAAAGCAATGCATGATGAAGTACAGCCTGTGCATTTAGTCGTTAATAATGAAGCAGAGTTTCAAGCATCAAACATCGAAGAGTATGGTTTATCGTGTGCGGCATTCTGTCCTGCAGAGGTTTATGAACTTCACATCGATAAAGAGGGAGCAAAATCCCTGAGACTTCATGCGGAGAACTGTGTGCATTGTAAGACTTGCGACATCAAATCACCAAACGGTGGTATCACCTGGACAACACCTTATGGTGGCGATGGCCCAGATTATGACTATATGTAGGAAGAGGAGAAAATATGGCTTTAACAATAATTAGTTTAATGAAACAGGTACCGCTTCCATCTGAGATGAGAATGGGAGAAGATGGTCTAATGGATAGAACGAAAGCAAAATCCATTATCAATATAGATTGCGGATATGCTCTGGAAGCCGGACTTCAAATGAAAAATGAAAATCCGGATGCGAAACTTATCGTCTGCTCTATGGGACCTCCCTCTTTTGATGTCTCTCTCAAAAAAGCGATCTCCCTGGGATATGATGAAGCATATCTGCTGAGTGATAGAAGATTGGGCGGGTCCGACACCTATGCAACAGGTCTCGCGATCGCTACGATGCTGAAGCATTTGGGATACGGAAAAGGTCTGAATGAAGACTTTATCATTGTAGCCGGCCGCCAGACAAGTGATGGCGATACAGCGCATGTCCCTTCACAGGTCGCTGAAAATATGGGAATACCCCAGGCGACATTTATAGAAACAGCCAAATTGAAAGATGGACAGATAACAGCGAGAAGAATCATAGAGGGCGGCTACCAGATGATGAGGCTGCCTATCCCCTGCGCACTCTCTTTTACGCCTACAGGGATAGATCCTCGAAGAGCGACATTGAGCGGAGCGGTTAGAGCAAGAGGCAGTGAAGTGACTGTCTTTAATATTGACGATGTTAACCTGAGTGATGAAAACATCGGACTGAGCGGTTCTCCTACTATTGTTGCCAAGGTAGCCAATATCAAGAGCGAAAGAGCACCTATCAAAATGTGTGAAGGGCATAGTGAATCTGAGCTTGTATCAAGTTTGATGGAGAATGTCAAAGCAGGTAAAAACACACTTGATGTTGCAGAGAAAAAAGAGAAAAAAGAGAAAAAGAGACCTGAAGGTTTTGAAGAAGTTGACTTTAGAAATGGTGCATCCGGTATCTTGACATGGGCAGAAGTGGTCAACGGCAAGATATCAAGACCCTCTCTGGAGCTGCTGACACCTGCAAGAGATTTGGCAAATCAACTTGAAGAGGGTACAAAAGTGATTACCCTGCTTATAGGTAAAGATATCCAGGGCCTTGCAAAAGAGCTCGTTGCTTATGGAGCGGATGAAGTTATTGTAGTGGATGATGAAAGATTGGAAGAGTATAGAATCTTGCCATTTGCGTCGATTTTCTCATCGGTTATTGACGATAAAAATCCGGAAATTGCCCTCTTTGCAGCAACGACTGCCGGTCGAGAGTTGGCACCCAGGATTGGTGTAAAAGTGGATGGTGGAGTCACTGCAGACTGTACCGCGCTTGAAATTGGTGAACATATCAATAGAAAAGAGAAAAAGATCTTTTCCCCGATTCTTGAATCGAGAAGACCGACCTATGGCGAGTCCAAGCTGGCAACTATATTAGGATTTGTCTGCCCTCAGATCTCGACTGCCCGTGCAGGAACTTTTGAAGTGCCGACACCGGATGAGTCAAGAGAAGGCATTATTACAAATCTTACACCAACACTCAGTGATGATGATTTTGTAACAGAAATTATTGAAACGGTCCGAGGTGAGGGTGGATTGCAAAATCTATTTGAAGCAGATATTATTGTAGCCGGCGGCAGAGGCACTACGAGTGACGATATGAAGCTTGTCAAAGATTTGGCAGCAGCACTGAATGACCAGGGTGTCAATACGGAATGGGCAGCTTCGAGGGTGATGGTTGATGAAGGTGTTTCCGAATATGCCAGGCAAATTGGACAGACAGGTAAAACTGTAAGACCAAAAGTCTATGTTGCCATTGGTGTTAGTGGCGCTGTCCAGCATATTGCCGGTATGAAAGAGTCTGAAACTATTGTTGCGATCAATCATAATGCAAAAGAGACGATCTTTGCAAACTCAGATTTCGGAGTAGTGGGTGAATATGAAGATATTGTACCTGAACTGATTGAGCAAGTAAAAAATGGCTTTACCTTTGGATTGGAAGCGAAGTAAAATAGTAGATTTGAAAAAATATTGAGGAGAAAATATGACAGGAAAAAAAGTAGCGATAGTCGGAGCAGGAGCAGTGGGAGCAGCAGCGGCGTACAGTCTGGCATTTACAGGAACTTGCCATAGAATACTGCTCTATGATCTTTACCCGGAAGTAGCGATAGGAAAAGCGATCGATATCGCACAATCTACCAACTACTCTCCCAGAGGTACGGTAGTAGAGGCAGCAGTCAAGCCTGAGGATATCAAAGATTGTGATGTTGTCGTCATTACGGCAGGCGTACCAAGAAAAAAAGATATGACCAGGGCGGACCTGCTCAATATCAATGCAGGTATCGTCAAAGAGGTGACAGGACACATCAAGAAGTATTCACCCAATGCAATCATTCTCTGTGTCTCCAATCCGTTGGATGTTATGACTTATGTTGTGCATAAAGTGACAGGCTGGGACAAAAACAGGGTTATCGGTATGGGCGGTGCTCTGGATGCTTCGAGAATGGCATACCAAATCAGAAGAAAGACCGGTTTTGGTGCATCTCAGATCAAACCTATGGTTTTAGGCGATCATGGCGAAAATATGATACCTTATCCGGATATTACAAATGTTGGCGGTGTTCCGCTTGATCAGATTGTATCAAGAGAGGATATGGATGATATTATCTCCAAAACCAAAGATGGCGGCGCAGAGATCGTCAAATATTTGAAAACCTCTGCTTTCTTTGCTCCGGGTCGTGCGATTTCCATTATGGTTGAGGCGATCTTGAGTGACGAAGAGAAAGTCATCCCGAGTTGTGCTTTGCTGGAAGGCGAGTATGGTTACAGTGATGTTACCGTGGGCGTGCCATGTGTGATCGGTGCCAATGGTATCGAGAGGGTGATTGAGCTTGATCTGGATGACGCTACCAAAGCAAAATTCGCCAAGTCAGTTGAGTCGATCAAAGAAAATATCGCTATCTTGACAGATGGTGGATTTTTTGATTAATTAATTACCATACTTCCCATTGGGCTCGAGCTCTTCTCGAGCCCTTTTAATTTAACTCCCAAATCATACAGCTTTAACAAACCTCATTGTAAAATGTTTCATACTAATAAAACAGGAGAAACTTTAATGAGAGAAATTGAGTTTGATGTTATCGTTAAAGCAGTAAGAGACATGATTATGCATTGTGGCACGGATCTGCCGCAAGACACATATGATGCGCTGGAGACTGCGATGGAGGATGAAAAGTCTCCGGTCAGCAAAGAGGTTATTCGGCAAATACTTGAAAATGCCAATATAGCAAAAGATGAGAAGAGGCCACTTTGCCAGGATACAGGACTGGCTGTATTCTTTGTCAATGTTGGCGAAGATGTAAGGGTCAAGGGCGGCTTGCTGAGAGACGCCATCAACAAGGGTACTGAGCAGGGGTACACAGATGGCTATTTAAGAGCCAGTACCTGCGAACCATTCAGCCGTGCTAATCTGAAAGACACTGTAGGCTATAACCTCCCGGCTATTATTCATTTTGACATTGTAAAAGGTGACAAGATCGATATCGAGTATGCTGCAAAAGGCGGAGGATCCGAGAATGTATCCCGTGCCAGAGTCTTCCCTCCGGCTGCAGGGAAAGATGGTATCGTTGAGTATGTCAAAGAGGTTATCTCTGATGCCGGCGGAAATCCCTGTCCTCCTATTACTGTAGGCGTTGGGATCGGCGGTACTTTTGAAAAAGCCTGTATCTCTTCAAAGCATGCACTATTTCGAGATCTTGAGAGTACCAATCCGGACCCGGAAATGGCTGAACTCGAAGAGAGAATGCTCACAGAGATCAATAATCTTGGAATCGGTGCGATGGGAATGGGCGGAACCAAAACAGCATTGGCTGTTCATATCGAATCCAACCCTTGTCATATCGCTTCACTTCCTGTTTCAGTCAATGTTCAGTGTCACTCATCACGACATACTCATATCACGATATAAAAGGATAAGCTATGGCAAGTTATAATTTAACGACTCCTCTCAGTAGTGAAGATACAAAACAGCTTGTGGCAGGTGA
Organism: Campylobacterota bacterium; assembly: GCA_034722775.1. Taxonomy (GTDB): domain Bacteria; phylum Campylobacterota; class Campylobacteria; order Campylobacterales; family Sulfurovaceae; genus SZUA-451. Next base: position 13,789 of record JAYEOH010000029.1, read on the forward strand.
TACTGTTCTGCTCAATGGAACCATATACACTGCCAGAGATGCAGCGCACAAAAGATTGGTAGAGCTTATTGAAAAAGGAGAAGAGCTTCCTTTTGACCTGGAAGGTTCTATCATCTATTTTGTTGGTCCGACACCTCCAAAGCCGGGTGACCCGATCGGCAGTGCCGGACCTACTACAAGTTACCGTATGGATAGTTTTTCTCCCACTATGCTCAAGAATGGTTCCAAGGGGATGATCGGCAAAGGGAAAAGAGATCAAGGTGTGAAAGATGCCTGTGTCGATTATGATGGTATCTACTTTGGTGCCACAGGCGGTGCAGGTGCACTCCTGGGAAAACAGATAACTTCCGCTGAAGTAATCGCTTATCCTGAGCTGGGCCCGGAAGCAGTTCGCAAGATCACTGTCAAAGATTTCCCTGTGACTGTCATCAATGACACAAAAGGCAATGATCTCTATCAGATAGGAAGAGAGCAGTACGAAGTGAAGTAGTACTTACTGCTTCTATAAAATATATGGGACTGTTGTGTCTGTTGGAAGTTCAAAGCGGGGGATTGCTTCCCTGCACTTTCGTCATAACCGAATCATTGTGTAGAATTTTAACACACATTGAAAAATCATCAAATATTGATATTATAATTAATAGGGGATTATTTTAATTCGTCGTATAATAGATTATTGCATAAATAAAGGAGTTCAAAGTGAACATTCATGAGTATCAGGCAAAACAGGTATTTGCTAAATATGATGTACCAGTCCCCAAGGGTATTATGGTTGAAAGTGTCAAAGATGCAGTTGTTGCTGCACAAGAGCTGGGCGGTCCTGTTTGGGTTGTCAAAGCACAAATCCATGCCGGCGGGCGTGGTCTTGGAGGTGGTGTCAAACTTGCCAAGACACTTGACGAAGTAGAAGAGTTGGCAAATGAAATTCTCGGTATGACCTTGGTGACACACCAGACAGGTCCGGAAGGCAAATTGGTTCAAAAGCTCTATATCGAAGATGGCGCTGATATTCAAGATGAGTTTTATCTCTCTGTTGTACTTGACAGAAAACTGGAGATGCCTTTGATCATGGCATCTACCGAGGGTGGTATGAATATCGAAGATGTGGCTGAAAATACTCCGGAAAAGATTATTACAGTCCCTGTTGACCCAACGATTGGTTTCCAGGGTTTTCATGGCCGTGAATTAGCATTTGGTCTGGGAATTACTGATAAGGTTGAGCAAAAAAATATCATCCAGTTTGCACAGAAACTCTATAAGCTTTATATGGAGAATGATGCGGAGATGATCGAGATCAATCCTCTTGTGAGAACAGGCAGCGGTGAGTTTATCGCACTTGACGGAAAAATGGGCTTTGATAACTCTGCGCTTGGACGACAGCCTGAGATCGCTGCGATGAGAGATTTGACAGAAGAAGATCCTGATGAAGTAGAAGCATCTCACTATGGTCTCTCCTATGTTGCGCTTGACGGCGAGATCGGTTGTATGGTTAACGGTGCCGGTCTTGCGATGGGTACGATGGATACGATCAACTATATGGGCGGAACACCGGCCAACTTCCTTGATGTGGGCGGCTCTGCAAATGCTGAAACAGTTGCCAAAGGGTTTGAGATCATCTTGAAAAACCCAAATGTAAAAGCGATCTTTGTCAATATCTTCGGTGGAATTGTTCGTTGTGATCGTATCGCAAACGGTATTATCGAAGCAACTAATATTACAGATGTGAATGTGCCGGTTATCGTTCGTCTCGATGGAACCAATGCTCCGGAAGCAGCAGAGATTCTCAAAAATGCAAATATTGCCAATCTTATTGTAGGTGATGATTTGGGTGATGGTGCAGCAAAAGCAGTTGAAGCTGCGGCAAAAGCGTAAGGGAGTAGATAGATGTCAATATTAGTAAACAAAGACACAAAAGTAATCGTTCAGGGTTTTACAGGCAAAGAGGGATCTTTCCACGCAGAGCAGTGTATTGATTATGGTACAAATATCGTAGGTGGTGTGACACCAAACAAAGGCGGTCAGACTCATTTGGGTCAACCGGTATTCAATACTGTAGCGGAAGCTGTCAAGACAACAGGTGCTACAGTCTCTATGATCTTTGTTCCGCCTGCATTTGTAGGTGACGCAGTGATGGAAGCAGCAGAAGCAGGGATCGAACTGGCAGTGATTATCACTGAAGGTGCGCCGGTCAAAGATATGCAGGCAGCCAAAGCGTATGCTACCAAACATGGTATGATGACGATCGGACCAAACTGTCCGGGAATCATCACGGCAGAAGAGTGCAAAATCGGAATTATGCCGGGTATGATCTTCAAAAAGGGTAATGTCGGGCTTATCTCCAAATCCGGAACATTGACTTACGAGGGTGCAAACCAGGTCTGCAATGAAGGCTATGGTATCACTACAGCTGTTGGTATCGGTGGAGACCCGATCATCGGTCTCTCCTATAATCAAATCCTGCCAATGTTTGAAGCGGATCCTGAAACTGAAGCAATCGTGATGATCGGTGAGATCGGCGGGGACCTTGAGATCCAGGCGGCTAAACTGATCAAAGAGCAGATCACTAAGCCGGTTGTAGCCTTTATCGCCGGTCAAACTGCACCTAAAGGTAAAACAATGGGTCACGCAGGTGCCATTGTCTCCGGTAGTGCAGGAACAGCAAAAGAGAAGATGGAAGCACTCGAAGCTGCAGGTGTCAAAGTGGTCGTCTCTCCTGCCGAGATCGGAAAAGCAGTAAAAGAATTACTCTCCAAATAACTTTTAGCGTCAACAAACATTATTTCCGCGGTCTCCGCGGAAAGACTTCATGGTAGCCCTTAATATTCCAAACTACACATACTCTACACAAATAATTAACTATACTTCATACTAAAGCTGTTTTTTTACAAAAAAAGGAGAAAAAATGAAACAAACTTTTCAAGTAGAAAATGTCAAATGTGGCGGATGTGCATCCACATTGAAAACAAAACTCAAAGATAGATTTGGAGAGATTGATGTAGATTTAGAAAAGTTTCCCCGTGAAATAACACTTGATCTAGACCCAAACAGAGTAGAAGAGTTGGGTACAGCATTGAAAAAGCTAGGATATCCCTTCAGTTCCGACAAACTTGGATTTATTGATATCACTTCCACCAAAGCAAAAAGTTTTGTCTCTTGTGCTATCGGAAAAATAGATCAAAATTCATAGCCTGAATTACGATCAAAAACCTCTCATTTTTCTTGCTTCAAATGGTAACAAGTTGGATTAACCTTGCAATAACAAGAAATTATTCATATATCCATTATCTAAACTAAGCTATCCTTTTTTCAAGTGAAGTATAGTCTTATCACTTTATCAACAACAACTTAACTAAAAAAGGGGAAGAAATGGCAGCAATGGTAGCTCCAGCTAATACTCCAGTATGGGTAGATACAGCTAGATGTAAAGCTTGTGACATTTGTGTGGACGCATGTCCGGCAGGCGTACTCTCTATGAAGGCAGATCCACATTCAACTCTCGGTGCAAATATTGAGATTGTAATGCCAGAAGCATGTATCGGATGTAATGAGTGTGAACTCTCATGTCCGGATTTTGCGATTTATGTGGCAGAGAAGAAAGAGTTTAAATTTGCTAAATTGACTGATGCTTCCAAAGCAAGACAGGTAGCAATTAACGAAAATGGATATAGATTACCTACAGATTATAAGGAGGCAAATTAATGGGTTCAGAAGCAAATGCACAAGGAAAAATAAACGCAGATGGTAAACGTGAAGTCGTAATGGTGGGTAACCACCTGGCAGCACTGGCAGCGGTTGATTCAGGTTGTATGTTCTTTAGTGGATATCCAATCACTCCTTCAACAGAAGTAATGGAAGCAATTTCAGATTTTTTACCTAGAGTAGGTGGAACCTGTATACAAATGGAAGATGAGATCGCAGGAATTGCAGCAGCGATGGGTGCCTCTATGTCAGGCGTGAAGTCAATGACTGCTACATCAGGACCCGGTATCTCGCTTAAAGCAGAAAACCTTGGATTTTGTCAAATGGCAGAAATACCTTTGGTTGTAGTAGATGTTATGAGAGGGGGACCATCAACAGGTCTTCCGACACGTGTATCTCAAGGTGATGTCTCTCAGTCGAAAACGCCATCACATGGTGATTATAAGTCTATTGCACTTTGTGCAGGTACACTTGCTGAGTGTTATACTGAAACAGTAAGAGCATTTAACCTTGCAGACAGATTTATGCAGCCGGTCATTGTACTTTTGGATGCAACACTTGGTCTTATGCATGCAAAAGCAATTCTTCCTACAGTTGAAGAAGTAGAAGCGGGCGTCGTTCCAAGAAAAACATTTGATGGTTCAAATGAAGATTATCAACCATATGGTGTTGGTCCAACAGAAGCAGCGGTACTTAACCCAATGTTTGAGGGATACAGATACCACTTTACGGGACTTCACCATGATGGCAAAGGTTTCCCGACTGAAGAGATCGAGACTTGTAGAAAACTCATTGCCAGACTTTTTGATAAAGTAGACAATCACTTAGATGAGATTGAATCAAATGAAGAGTATATGTTAGATGATGCTGAGATTCTTCTTATTGCATATGGTTCAGCTTCTCTAGGTGCTAAAGAAGCAGTAAACAGACTTAGAGCAGAAGGTATTAAAGCTGGTATGTTCAGACCTATTACTCTATGGCCAAGCCCACAGAAGAGAATGTATGAGCTTGGACAAAAGTTTGACAAAATACTTTCTGTTGAGCTTAATATGGGTCAATACCTTGAAGAGATAGAGAGATGTATGGGAAGATTAGACATTGAAAAACTTATTAAAGTTAATGGTCGTCCATTCTCACCAGCAGATATTATGGATAAAGTAAAGGAGATTATTTAGTCATGGCATTTAATTACGATAGTTATTTAAGAATGGAAAAGATGCCAACACTATGGTGTTGGGGTTGTGGTGACGGTATCGTCTTAAAAGCATTTATCAGAGCAGTCGATTCTCTTGGTTATAACAAAGATGATATTTGTGTAGTATCTGGTATTGGTTGTTCAGGAAGATTCTCTTCTTATGTAGATTTTAACACGATTCACACACCACATGGTAGAACAGTAGCTTTTGCGGCAGGTGTTAAATTGGCTAATCCAACGAAAAAAGTTGTGATTGTAACCGGAGATGGTGATGCCTTCGCTATCGGTGGTAACCACACTATTCATGGCGGAAGAAGAAACATAGATATGACAATGATCGTTGTTCAAAACTTTATCTATGGTTTGACCAATGCACAAACTTCTCCAACTACACCTCAGGGTATGTGGACAGTTACTCAAAAGATCGGTAACATTGACCCAACATTTGATGCGTGTAAACTGATGGAAGCTTCCGGAGCAACATTTGTAGCCAGAGAGTCAGTAACGAAGCCTAAAAAACTTGAAAAAATCTTCAAACAAGCCCTTGAGCACAAAGGTTTCTCTTATGTTGATGCATTGACCAACTGTCACATTAACCTGGGTAGAAAAAATAAAATGGTTGCAGCCATGGATGTACTTGACTGGATTGACAGCATTTCTGTACCTAAAAAGAAGTGGGACACATTGAGTGAAGAAGAGCAGATGAACTTGCTTCCAACAGGTGTTTTATATCATGATGATACTCAAAGAGAGTACTGTGATGCATACCAAATGGTAATTGATGCTCATCAAGGTAAACGAAGCAAAATCACTCAAGACGATTTTGAGAAAAAAATATAAGGGAGACACAATGGCAAGACAAGTATTAAGATTTACGGGTGTTGGTGGACAGGGTGTTCTTCTTGCAGGTGAGATTTTTGCATCTGCCAAGATCAATTTAGGTGGATTTGGTGTTAAAACTGCTACCTACACATCACAAGTACGTGGTGGGCCAACAGTTGTTGATATCCAACTTGATGACGAAGAGATCTGGTATCCGCATGCTGTTGATGGAGAGGTTGACTTCATGCTTTCTGTTGCAGATGCATCATACCAGCTTTTCAAAAATGGTGTACGCGATGGTGCTACGATCGTAATCGAGCCAAACCTTGTACACCCAAGTGATGAAGATAGAAAAAGATGGAATATCGTTGAGATACCTATTATTACTATCGCTAAAGAGGAAGTAAAACTTGTTCTTACGCAGTCAGTTATTGCACTGGCAATTGCGAATACATATCAGAATGCAATTGATGATGAAACATTAAAAGCAACTATGCTTTCAGCGGTTCCTGAAAGATTCCATAAGCCAAATATTTTGGCTTATGATTTAGGCAAAGCATACGCTGAAGCAGCCATGGAAAACGCTTAATTCTTTTTGTTTCACAGTATCTTTGAGGGAGTTTGCACAGTCTAGCGCTGATGTATTCTCCTTCGTCCAAGCATCAAAATCTACAGTAAATCAAATAGCTTACTTTTTGTTAATCAGCTCTAATCCAGGCTGAAATAAACTTTATAACTACCTTACAATATATAACATGAGTTATCCATCCATACAGAATAAAATCGCATTTATTTCTAAATTACTACGCTTAAGAAGTTAATGTTCTTTGGCTATAATGAGCAAAATTTAACAGAGGACAGAGTATGAGTAATTATTTAGATGAAGATGATGATGACTATGGTGATTATAGAGAAGATTTTTGGGGTCGCACACCTCAATCAAGCTATTTTGAGATAGCAAAAACAGCAAATCAGAACATCGTAGAGAAAGAGATTGAAAAAGTATTCAGGAGACTTGCGGTAGCAGAAAAAATGCTTGAAGAGAGAGACCTTGCAGAAGAGCATGAGAGGCAAATTTCTGCGCTGATCATCGATGAAGATGTTGATGGCAGAACTGCTTCCATATTTGTCGATCTCGTTGGGTCTATTGTAACTCAGTGTGAGTAGTTATGATAATGTATGGCTACTAATCTCCCCAGCCATGCATTTTTCTGGATAAGATGATATCATAGTGTTCAAACATATCGTCAATAACACTCGTAGAGACATAGAGGCTCTCTTCAAGAGCAGCAATCCAGTTATCTCGTTCTGTATACCCTCTTTTGGGAAGAAACAGTATAAGGTTTCCGGCACTTCTTATGATTTTGTGTACCCTTTGTAAAAAATCTTTCCTAAAGTTTTCTTCTATCTCAGTGGTGACAAAGATAAAGTTATACTCTTGAGACTGTATCATATAGCTGCGTCGCTGTAAAGGAAAGTTCACTACTTTAGTGTTTTTTATATCTTTGTAGTGCTCATCTACTTTTTCATAAAATGTTTTTTCTGTGCAGTTGACCTGATATTGGTATTCATGTGAAATACAGTACTCATTTAGCATCTCTATGAGTTCTTCTCCACCGTCTGTAAAATGTGCAATTTTAAATGAAGGTGTAGACCCCATAATGCTTAGTAGGGTTTCTAATGGTTCTTTTTCTAAATTTTTCATAGTTTAAGTGTAGCTAAATAAAATTAATTTTGACGCTATCATTTATAATTTGTCCTCACTAATTCATTTTTTCATAAAACCCTCTAGGAATTGGGAGACAGCTTTCCAATATTTTTTATTGCTCGGATTATTATCCCATAGCGCTTTAGCACCATGAACACCTTCTGATTGAGGTAAAAAATAGACTTTTTCTTTTGATGGAATGGCTTGATAAATCGACCACCAATTCTTCTTCTCCTCTTTTGCGGAAGTGATAAAAACAGGTATATTCAGATGTGAAACATTATCCTGTATATAAGTTTTTCCCTGCTTTTTGTAATACTCTCCGGGAGCAAAAGCAAGTACCGCATCTATACTTGGAGTATGGTCTGCGACGAGCAAGACCAGACTTGCAGAGTAGGAGCTGCCCCATAGGAGCAGTTTACCCGAGGCTAAATGCTTCATGGCATAAGCGATAGAAGCTTCGATATCGGGCACTGTTGCAATATAATTGATATCGAGATCTTTCTCGAATGCCCGATCAGAGGTATCATTGACGATGCCGTTGACCTCATTGCCGTTGCGCAGATCCGGCGCCATCACATTGAAACCCATTGCATTGAGTTTGGGCATTATTTCGATATATTCCCCTCTGCTGTAGTGTGCCTGATGAAAGAGCAGAATGAAAGGTTTGGAGCGATTGTGATCGGTAGAGAGAAATGCACTGATTTTCAATCCATCCTGAGAAGGGAAGGAGATCTCCTCATAAGCATTTGCCGTATGAGAAGCAAAAAATAGCAAGCATAGCATGAGTATTTTCTTCATAATACTCCTCCTTTTGTTATTTGTCTTCTATTATAGCAAAGCTTTTGGTATAATTGCATTCAGGTGTGACAGGTAGTTGCCGGCGGCTTCGCGCCGCGGGAGGAAAGTCCGGGCTACAGTGAGGCAGGACTCCATCTAACAGATGGCCAGAGTAATCTGAGGGCAAGTGCAACAGAAAGCAAACCGCCGACGAACAGGGGTCTGACCTCAAATAATTTGTCACGGAGTGATGAATCATTTGCGGGTCTGACTCCCGCCCGTTCGTCGGTAAGGGTGAAACGGTGGAGTAAGAGCCCACCGGTGCTTTGGGTAACCAAAGCAGCCAGGTAAACCCTGTCCGTAGCAAGAAGTGTATGGTATAAGTCTCACACTTTTACACTTTGCTTGAGCACAATGGTAACATCGTGCCTAGATAAATAACTACCCAACGACAGAACCCGGCTTATCGTCGCACCTGACTGATTTCTAGGTCTTTTTAGACTTCGATTGGCACTATATTTTAACCTTCAAATACCTATTTATACTATAGAAATATTTAATCTTTTCCCAAGAGCTTGTGTAGCTGATTCGAGTGTGTGCAAGGTTAATGAACTGTTATCTGGATTGAGTAGTCTATTCACAACGGCTCTACTTGTATTCATTAGCTCTGCCATTTTGGTTTTTGTAATATTTTGTGCTTTCATCTCTTCTTCTAACTGGTAAGCAATAACTCTCTTTATAGCAATGTCATTGACATTTTCATAAATACCGTCGTCTACAAGAAACTCATCAAAGTCGCTATTCATATTTTCTTTTAGTATCATCTGATCTCCTTTTGTCTTTTGAGTGCAAGTTCAATGTCACTCTGTGGTGTCTTCTGTGTTTTTTTGATGAAACCGTGAAGTAAAATATAGCTTACTCCCCAGTTTTCTGCAGGTAGGCATACCAATAGGAAAACCATATTCCACAGTTTTGATATCTTCGCCTATTATTTTCCGGTCAACTTTATCCGAGGACAGCAGCCATTCTCTAACAGGTTTTTTACCATTGCTGTTTACATAAAACAGTGCAGTTATTTTTTTCATGCGATAGTGTATCAAAAAAGATACAGTTAGTCAAGTGTTATGGATTAATGTTGAAAAGTAGCTTTAACAAGAGAATAAAAGGGTATAAAAAGATGGGATAGTATAACTTGAACATTTCAAAGGCAACTAAAGTCATATCTTTCACTAAAGTTTTATTTGAATTACCCGCAGTAATCCTGCATAAAACTTTAGCAAAATCTATAACCCTATTTACCTTCAAATACTCAAGTTATTATTTTACAGTTCCTAAGATGAAGTAAGCATCTTGTGAAAGATTGTGCTTTTATTGTCAACCCTTCGGGCACGGAATCCTCCCCTGGAAAAATGTAAACCGTTCCGTACCTGCTCTCCTTTTCTAAATATTTACTTAACT
>JAYEOH010000030.1:0-5536 GCA_034722775.1 Campylobacterota bacterium
CCTATCATAGCATTCATTAGAGCAAAGCCATCAAAGCCATCAATTTCATCTGCCTGGATAGTTTTGGGGGTTAAAAAACCCTCATCGATCAATCTTCTGCGGGTTGTTCCTTTCAAAAGTGGATATTCAGGAGTGACCCATCGCCCCTCCTGCAAAAAAGCAATATTGGCAATTGTTGTATCAGTGAGAAGTCCTTCTTGTGTGATCAGGATATCATCACATTCGGGATAGTCGTCAAGGAGTGTATTAAGTGCTGCGCGGTCAGCATATTTGAAATCATAAGTAAGTTCACTGGAAACTAATGCAATTTTTTGCATAGGCTTTGGCTGATAAGGGAGATATTCAATTTTTTTAATCTCCCTGTCATAGAGTATTCTGCAACGATAGAGTCCATTGTCCGGAGGTGAAATATATGTGCTGAGATCAATTGGTTTATTGATGCTGAAGAGTGATTTTCTGGTATAGTTAAAGCGCTGATTGTGATAAGCGATATGAAATGCCTTTCCATCTGAAACTTTAATCGTTTCAAGAAGGAGAGAAGATTTCATTTGGCTACTCATCAAAAAGTGCAGTGGAGAGGTAGCGTTCTGCCGTGTCACAGAGTATCGTTACAATAATTTTGCCCTGATTCTCTTTGCGGCAAGCCAGTTCATAGGCTGCCTGGAGGTTGGCGCCCGCCGAGATACCGACCAGCAGCCCCTCTTCTCTCGCAGCTCTTTTGGCCATCTTGAATGCATCTTGGCTGCTGACCTCGATCACCTCGTCATAGATGGCAGTGTTGAGGATGGCAGGGACAAATCCTGCGCCGATTCCCTGAATCTTATGCGGGCCTGCCTCTCCGCCGCTCAAGATTGCAGACTCCTTCGGCTCGACAGCCACTGCTTTTAGAGTCGGGATCTCTGCCTTGAGTACTTCGGAAGTGCCGGTGAGTGTTCCTCCTGTGCCGACTGCGGCAACAAAGAAGTCAAGATTGGTATCTGTATCTCTGAGGATTTCCACTGCGGTGGTCTTGCGATGGATATCAGGGTTATTTGGGTTTTGAAACTGCTGGAGAATAATGGCATTATTGAGATCCTCTTGAAGCTTCTGCGCTTCCTCGATGGCTGCGCCCATCCCTCCTGAAGCAGGGGTCAATACGAGTTTTGCACCCAGATGAGTCAGCAGTTTTCGCCGTTCTATACTCATAGACTCCGGCATCGTGAGGATGAGCTTCAGTCCTTTGGAGGCGCAAATCGCTGCCAGGCCAACACCGGTGTTGCCGCTGGTGGGCTCTATGATAGTAGTATCGGCAGAGATGCTTCCGTCGGCCAAGGCGCACTCGATCATATTGAGCGCAATACGATCCTTGACGGAGCTGGTGGGATTCATAAATTCGCATTTGCCCAAAATAGTTGCACCGCTCTCTTGAGAGAGGGTGTTGAGCTTGACCAGTGGTGTATTTCCGATCAGTGCTTCGATAGATTCGGCTATCATTGTTTCTCCTTCATATTTTTATTTTCTGCTTGAGTATCATTGATTAACGGCCTGAATTCATAGAGCTCGTCATCATAGTAGTCGATCACGCCGCTCTTCATATCGTAATACCAGCCGTGCAAAAAGACTTTGCCTTCATTTACGCGTTTCTTGACCGCAGGATAGGTGAGAAGATTTTGGAGCTGAAAAATGACAGAGACTTTTTCGGTATAACGCAATAGCGCCTCTTTATCATCTTTGTATTCACTCATCATCGCTACTTTCTTGGGCGCTTCCCCTAGTTCCAGCCACTTGATAGTATGGATGTTTTCATCTGTTTTTGGGATATCTTTGTAGAGTGAAGCGATCGCGCCACAGTGGGAATGGCCGCAGACGATAATATCTGTGAGTTCCAGTACGGAGATGGCATACTCGATAGCCGAAGCGGTCGCATGGTAGTTGGCATCAGGTTGATAGGGGGCAACAAAATTCCCGATATTTCGGACGATAAAGAGATCACCCGGCCCACTTCCTGTGATCATGGCAGGCATGACTCGTGAGTCACTGCAGCCGATGAAGAGTGCTTTTGGGTTTTGCCCCTCTTCGGTCAGGGTTTTGAAGCGGTCTTCATTTTGTTTGAATTTGACGGCGCGAAAGGCTTCATGGCCCTTCTCGAGCTCTTGCAGTTTTTTATCGGACATATCCCTTCCTTTTAGATAACGGTATGAATAGTGTATTTAAGGCTCTTTCCGGAGGAGAAGGGAACAACACCTTCATAGCTGTCAGGTACGACAAAATGATCTTTTGTGAGTACTACCTCTTTTTTTATGGGGGTGAGCTGATAAATATTCTGCGCATTTCCCGAGATGAATTTTTGCAGATTTTCCAGAGGAATACCGTTCTCTTCAAAAAGTTCAGCAAGTACCTGCAGGGCAATAGGAGCTGTGAAGACACCGGCTGCGCATCCTGGACACTCCTTGGCCTCTTTGGGGTGTGGCGCAGAGTCGCTTCCGAACATCACTTTGGGGTGCGCCTCCAATGCTACTTTCAAAAGTGCTTCTCGATCTTCAGGCCTTTTGGCGATGGGTTTGCAGAAGAGATGAGGCTGCAGCATTCCTCCGGCAACATCATCAAGGGTAATGATGAGGTGGTGCAGGGTGATCGTGGCATATAGGTTTTCAAAGCGATCAAGTGCTGCAACGCTCTCTTTGGTCGTAATATGCTCCATAATGATCTTGAGATGAGGAAAATGGGTCGCCAATTTCTCATAAATGGGCACAAACTCAGCTTCTCTATCCATCACAAATCCACCTGTTTCTCCGTGGATACATAGGGGGATATTCAAATCACTCATCGCTTCGAGAGTAGGGCGAAGCTCCTCGACATCAAAGCCGCTGACCCCTCCCTCGCTATTAGTCGTGATGCCTGCCGGGTAGAGTTTGATAGCAATGATCTCGTCACAAACACTCTCCAGAAACTCACGGGTATAAGTGGGCTTGAAAAAAAGTGTCATATAGGGGGTAAAATTTTCATCTCCTATCGCTTCAAGAATTCTTGCCTTGTAAGAGAGGAGATCCTCTTTGCTCACAACCGGAGGAACGAGATTGGGCATAATGATCGCACCCGAAAAGCTACGGGCACTCAGTGGTGCTACACGCTTGAGCATATCGCCATCGCGCAGATGGAGATGCATATCGAGAGGAGAGTGGAGACTAGTTGGCATGGTAATCCTTTATGACATAATAATAACTATTTGATTTTGGAACAAACCAATATTTGATAGTGATTTTGCCAGAAATAATGTTAAGGTATGATGTGAGCTGCAGAGAGGCAGGCGCTTTGTATTGAACAACAGGATAGTCAATACCTCCTGGAAAAAGCTGGTTACAGCGCAATATTCTCAGTGTTGAGTTTGCGATAGCTTTATGTGGTGCAGAGGTTTCAAAACTCCACTTTGCATACTCGGAACAGGTTGGGTAATAGCGGCAGCTTCCCGGCAGCATTTTGGAGAGGTATTGATATCCTGTAATGGGAGCAACCCAAAAATTTTTGTATTTTGATTTTTTGGCGGTCAATAGTGCTCTTTATATGTTATTTTCCCATTCAACTTGTCGGGTACTCTCTTGCTTTTGGGAATATATGAGACAAGCTTTGCGACAGGATTGCAGGTTTTGGCATCATGTATATTTACTGTCACTTTGCACCTCCCAATAGTTAGCTAATCTTAGCTAACTATAGCAATTTTGTCAAGATTTTTCCGGTCTAAGGTTCTGGGCTGGGCATGACGATATTCTTGGTTGGCTATCCTTTGAATTAAGTACTATTGCTATTGCTTGGTACCTTTAGCTCAGATCAGGGAAGGGGTGTAGCTCTACTCAAAATTCAATATAGCCTGGATTTGCTGTTCTATCTCTGTCATCTCCTGAAAAGTCAAAATAGCCAACTTCTCCGGAAGCAAACGCTTTATATCTATCGCTCGTATCTGGTCGCACAGCAGATCAGAATCCTGTAGCAGCTTTGCTCGTTTGGATATTTTGTATCGTAAAGGATAGGTATCCTCTATCAGCTTTGTAGTCAATGGAGCAATTATTGTTGTTGTATGTCCAATATGATTGAGCATATTGGTCTGCAAGGTCAAAACAGGCCTTGTCTTGCCAGGCTCTGCTCCCTTGGATGGATAAAGTTTGGCAAGATAGATCGACCCTCTGTCAAACATCTTTTAGCCCATCATCAATCACAGCATCAAACTCATCGACAATTTCCCTATTTGCATCACGAACTTTTAACGATGCTTCTTTCATGCGTTCTTTCATTGTTCGTTTTAGAATGAGCTTTTCATACTCCGATATTGACCTGCGTATCAATTCACTTTTGCTGAGGTGAAGATGTTTGGCTAAAGTGTTTACCTTCTCAAAAAAAGAGTCATCGGTCTTCAGTGTAATTGTTTTCATTGCTTGCTCCAAATTATGGTAATACCATTTTACTTACTTTTGGCTTCTTTGTCAAATTTGTTTACCACTCTTTTTCCCAAGAGTCTCTGTCAATCTAATACCGCACTAACTAAACATCAAAAATTTAGTCTCGTTCCCATGCTCCTGAGACTGTGCAAGAACTTCCATCTCTTTGCTTTCGGAGCTTGGACTTTAGTCCAAGAGTCCCATGTAATGGGACATCATTTACGGGACTGAAGTCCCTACTCCTAAAAATTGAAGTTCTTGCACAGTCTCTCCTGCGTGGGAATGCATACGAGAGTTTGGTGTGTTTTTAGTATAGCATAGTGTCAACAGACTTTAATTATATTTTCATTAAAATAATTTAACTACTATTTGGGTTGTAAAGATGCAAAAAACACTGTCTTACTATGAAAACAATGCAAAGCACCTATCTCAACGCTACGAGTCTGCAAAAGTAGATCATATCCATGCTCTATTATTAAACACTTTTCCTTCCAACTCCTATCTGTTGGAAATTGGTTGTGGGTCGGGCAGGGATGCTGGTTTTATGCAGCGAAATGGTTATGATGTTCTTGCGATTGATGGTTCGAGAGAGATGATCGCTGAGGCAAATCGGTGTCATCCTGAATTGGCAGATAGTTTGGAAGTGATGAAAATTCCGGATGAACTTGAGTTTGAGCCTTCTTCTTTTGATGGGGTTTACAGCATAGCCATGTTGATGCATCTTGATAAAAGTGTGATAGATCAGACTATTCAAAAGATTGCTATGCTCTTGAAGGCAGGTTGTAAATTCTTTTTTTCTGTATCTATTCAGAGAGATGATGTTGATGATCAGGGTAAAGATGAAAAAGGACGGTATTTTATTACTATGTCTGAGCTTGAGTGGATCGCTGTTTGTAAAAAGTATGGGTTAAAGTTTACCTTTATTTTTTCCTAAAAAACAGAGCTTCCTTTCTCTTCTCCAAATAAAACAGCAAAAGGAATTGCCCAAAAGTCATACCCGTCTTTTGAAAGAGGCAGTATTTTTTCTCCTCCGTAAAAAATATATCCTGCTTTAAAGTTATCACCTGCATTTTGGGCGAGACGTACCAAACCACGCAAGTATTCCGTTTTAAGTGTGGCTGATGATT
>JAYEOH010000031.1:0-2158 GCA_034722775.1 Campylobacterota bacterium
AGGTGCTGCCTTGAAACAGATTCAGGATGAGGGAATCAAATAAAACTAGGAGCATCATTGGCAAAGAGGATGAGATCTCCTGCCATTGTCTCTGTCACAAGCATCTCTTCCATCTTATCTTTACTGGAGAGTTTCCTGAGCTTGTCGGGGTCGATATGCTCTTTGAAGATCGCATAATTCAGATCACCTGTAACGATCACAAGATCGAAGACTTCATTGACTCTTTTTGCAACCTGGACATTGAGGTCATCATCAACTTCTACCAAACCCGGAGTGATGACCACTTTTCTGCCGGTATAGCTCTTTGCCAATTCAAAAGATGCCATCATGCCATCGATATTGCCGTTATAGCTGTCATCGAGGATCACTTTGCCTCCTGCATCGATACGCTGGAGACGATGGGCGACAGGCTCCAGGGTCTGCAAGCCCTCCTTTATCTCTTCGTCGCTCAAACCCAATGCTTTGGCTACTTTGACAGCGGCAGCCAGGTTCATGGCATTGAAAGCCCCCAATATATTGGCATGGTAGCGAATATCGTCAATAGTAAAACTCGTACTATCGAGTGTCGCCCGAACATCCTTGATATCCTGGCCGAACATATGGATATTCTCTGTAGGTTTGATCCTGGCACTCTGGTCAACCCATGCCTCTTTGAGCCGGTCGCTTTGGAGGATCTCCATCTTGGTATTACGGATATTTTCCAGTGTCCTGAAGTACTCTATATGTGCCGGTCCTATCTTGCCCACAATAGCGTATTGAGGATTGACAAAAGTAGATATTTCAGCGATATCACCCTCGCCCCTCGCCCCCATCTCCACGACATAAACTTCTGTATCTTCCGGCAGGTCATCATTGATATCTTTGAGGACACCGCCGAAAGTATTGACCGAACGCGGTGTCGCATAGACTTTGTACTTTTTTTCCAAAAGATGTGCGATGAAGTTTTTGATACTGGTTTTGCCATAACTTGCAGTAATCCCCACAACGATCATATCATCCATTGACTCTATCTTCTTTTGAGCTTTCGTTTTGAAGCCGCTGAAAAGCATATTTTCTATCAACAGAGAGCTCAAATACGCCAATGAGATAGGGATAAAAAGTGAGAAAATATTAAACACGAAAGTGATAAAAATTGCAAAGAGATAGAGTGCTGCAAAAAATCTCTTTACTCTGCCCGTAAAGACCAGCTTCTTATCAAGACTTCTCACCCAAAAGATAAACAATGGTGTATATAAAAGCACCACCACAAAACTATAACTCCCACCACTCAATGCACTTATCAATTCATATAAAACAGCGGGAATAAGAAAATAAACAAAATGCCACCACACTTTGGTATGGTGAAACACAACGCGCTCAAGCTTGTAGCTATACCACTGGAGATTGGTGACGAAATAGTAACCTATCATTCCAATAAAGAGGAGATAGGCGATGATATTGATGTAGATCATAAGTTGGAGTCCTTGCAGGTATTTGAGATAGTTTTGGCGATAAAGGCGCTATGCTTGAGAAAAAAGAAGTGATCTCCTTCCAGAGGATAAAAGTCATTTGTCTCTATAAGACCGGATATCTTTTCGCCAGACCAAAGAGGTGTAGCGGTATCCTCTTTCCCCCAAAAGAGCAATGCCTGACTTTGAGAAGCAGAAAAGTTCTCTTCAAACTCTTCATTGACAATATTTTTGAATGTTTCATACATCTCGTGACTCATCCCCTTGGCATCATCACTTACAAAAAATTGATGCAGACGATCCAAACCAACAGGCTTGAGGAATTTAAAAATAGCGATCTTAAGGCGTACACTTAAAACTTTGGGGACCAATACTCCTGATGAAGAGAGCAAGACAAGACAGGGCGGCTTCAAAAGTGTTGATACCTTTCCGCCAAATGAATGTCCCATAGCGATCTTAACTTCTATATTCATATTTTCCAGGAAAAGTTTTACTATTTGAGCATAATCTTCTGTAGTCAGGATCATTTCGTTGCTGCTTTTTCCAAAACCAGGCAGATCCAGATAAATATGCTTATACTCCGGCATCGTTTTCCCGAAAGCCTGCATCATAATCTCTTTGTTGCTGCCCCATCCATGAAGGACAAGTAAAACTTCTTTTTGTGAAGAATTAGCCAGCTCATAGCTCAACTCAAAACTTTTTTTCCGATA
>JAYEOH010000031.1:2258-5534 GCA_034722775.1 Campylobacterota bacterium
AATATGAGTTTCTCCTATGGAGGAGATTCGGGTAAAATGGATAAGGATTTTGTCCGTGATGACAAAAAAGAGCTTGTCAAGGATCTCAAAAGCGGCATAATCTACTATGATGCAGCGCCCTCTGAAAAGATGAATTACAATAATGCAATAGCCTACTGCAGTAACTTGACTTACCTCAACCACACAGACTGGAAGCTCCCTTCCAAAGAGGAACTCAAAGCCATTTTAGAGCTCGGACGACGCGACCTCAATGTCAAGCGCGCCTTCAAAAATATCCAGGAGGGGATCTACTGGTCCTCTACAAAAGACCGGCACGATGAAGCCTGGTATGTCGATTTTGACTTGGGGAGATACAGTACTGCCAGCTATGATCGTGAATATTATATCCTCTGCGTAAGCGAGAATAAAGAGCATTCGAAAAGCACAGAAGCATTCAGAAAAGAGGGTAAATAGCAACCATGGACTTTTCGGAACTCAAATCAATCATAGAGGTCAACTCCTGGACAAACAATAAACCAGGAGTTGATCAAAATGGAGAAATTTTTGCCAAATGGCTCGCTGAGCTTGGGATGGATCTCACACGCTATGCAAGAGAAGAAATTGGGGATCATCTATGCTTCAAATCAACACCAAAAGAGGGCAAAAAACTACTCCTCCTTGGACATATCGATACGGTATTTCCACCCGATACCTTCGAGCACTTCACCGAAGATGAAGAGTGGATCTACGGACCGGGTGTCTGCGATATGAAAGGCGGCAACTATGTAGCACTGCAGGCACTGAGAAATATCTATAGAGAGAGAGGAGAAATTCATAATATTGATTTCCTTCTGGTCTCTGATGAAGAGACGGGGAGCGATGACAGCAAACATCTCTCTGCCCAACTGGCAAAAGAGTATGACTACTGTATGGTTTTTGAAGCGGCAGGTCTACACGACGAAGTCGTCACAGCGCGTAAAGGTGTCGGTACCTTCTTTATCGATATCGAGGGAAAAGCAGCCCACGCAGGCAACCACTACAGTGACGGAGCCGATGCCAATTTCGAAGCAGCACATAAGATCCTGGCGCTGACTGCATTGACCAATCTGGAGAGAGGAACAACTGTCAATGTCGGAAAGATCAGCGGCGGTATCGGTGCCAACACGATCTCCCCCAAGTCACATCTCACTTTTGAGCTGCGATACACCACTTCCGAAGAAAGGGACAGGGTTCTTGAATCAGTGAGTGAAATTGTTGCCTCTGCCTATGTCAAAGGCACCAGATCCACCCTCAGCGGAGGAATCCAACGGGATGTTATGCAGCCTTCAGCAGACCAGAAGCGTTTCATTGCCGATATCAACAGACTCTGTGATGTGTCGCTGCCCACTGAACATCGAGGCGGTGTCAGCGATGCCAATATCATCTCATCACAAGGCGTCCCTACTCTGGATGGGTGGGGACCTTTCGGTGACGGAGACCACACTATCTATGAACGAGCATCCAAAGCAAGCTTTGAAAAGCGGATCGATCTGGTGACAAAGATATTTGAGCACTTTATGAATGGGGAGTTTGAGTAGCTGATCAGACTTTACAGCAAATCAAAAGAAGACACTAAAATCATCGATCTTTATTTTATATTATACCGCTGAGTTTTAAACTGAAAAGGGTTATACTTGTTGCGAGTTTATACCAAATAGAACGGGGAGTTATAATGAAAAAAGTTTTTTTTATAGTTATCGCATGTTTTACATTTTTACTGGGCGGAAATTTTGAACTTGGAGCCAACGCTTATGAAAAGCAAGATTATGCAACTGCAAAAATACACTATGAAAAAGCATGCAATAGTGGGGATGTATATGGCTGCTACAATCTTGGGTTTATGTATGAGGATGGCCGGGGTGTAAATCAGGATTATTCTAAAGCAGCACACTTATATGAAAAAGCTTGCGACGAGAAGATTGTTAGTGCCTGCTATGCACTTGGACATATGTATCTCAATGGAAACGGGGTGGAACAAAACAGATCAAAAGCTGAATTATTTTTTGAAAAAGCATGCGATCAAGGAAAAGTTAATGGGTGTTTTAATGTTGGAGCTATGAATGATCAGGGAGATGGTGCAGAGAAAAACAGCTCAAAAGCTTTGTTGTTTTTTGGAAAGGCGTGCGATCTGGGAGATTCTCAGGGGTGCCTCCGTGCGGGAACAATGCATTTTAGAGGAGAAGGCATGGAGCAAAATAGATCAAAAGCTGAACCATTTTTTGAAAAAGCATGTCATCAGGGAGAAGTCAGCGGATGTTTCAATGTCGGGATCATAAACGATCAGACTGATGGTCCAAAAAGAAATACATCAAAGGCTTTGGAATTTTTTGAAAAAGCGTGTGATGGAGAAGATTCTCAGGGGTGTTACAATGCTGGAACTATGCATGAGAATGGAGAGGGAACAGATCAAAACAGATCAAAAGCCAAATTGCTTTTTGAAAAAACATGCAGCCTTGGTGACCAGAAAGGTTGTGATGCGGTTAAAACATCAAGCAAAGCGGCCGAATTTTATGAGGTATCGTGCAATAACGGGGATGCCGCAGGATGCTTTCATCTCGGAGTGATGTATCGAAAGGGTGAAGGAGTAGAGCAGGATCATTTTAAAGAAGTTGAATATTACAGAAAAGGGTGTGATCTTGGAGATGCACAGACATGCTACAATATTGGGTCTGCTTACAGTAAAGGAGAGGGGGTAGAGCATAACGATGCCAAGGCAGCCAAATTCTACCAAAAAGCGTGTGATGGTGAATATGCACTTGGATGTTATAATCTTGGAGTGATATATCATCACGGCATAGGCATAAAGAAAAATGATAAAAAAGCCAAGGGGTTTTATGCCAAAGCTTGCGACCTGCATGAGCAAATCGGATGTAACGAATACGCAAAATTGAATATGCCTGCAATGACTATAGTGAAAGCATCAGATATATCTGCCATCTCTCCCCCGAAGAATAAAGCAAAAAGCGACAATCAATGGCTGCAAGACAAACTATACGGGAATGACAATGATGGGGCTGCTTTGCGCAGTGTCAGGATTTATAGAAAAAACGGCAAGCTCAAGGTAAATATACACAATCAATTTGATTTTGATTGTGAATTGACACTGGATAAAAAAGGCCGTCCTCATATGCTTTCAGATTGCATATCTCAAGAGAAGCAGGCAGACGGTGACAGCTGGCTGGTCAGGGAACCCACGATAAAACTCTCTTGCTTTAGCACAAAAAAAGAGGATATTTGCAGAGGTAAATATACCTTGGC
>JAYEOH010000032.1:0-15109 GCA_034722775.1 Campylobacterota bacterium
GCTTCTGCCATCTCTATATGAGGGTATATCATAGGTATGCCCATCTCTTTTTAAAACACTCTTCTTATATTTTTCATTATTCGCATCGCCTACCACTGTTATTTTGGGTTAATTTCGCTAAAATTAAATATAAATTTTTCAAGAGGAGTATGTAAATGGTTTTTATTGATGATGTTATGGCAGATGAAGTAATGGATAGCAGGGGCAATCCAACGGTTCGAGCGACTGTACAACTGAGTGATGGGACATCGGCAAGCGCTATTGTGCCGAGCGGTGCAAGCACAGGAAAGAGGGAGGCACTTGAACTTCGTGATGGCGGCGATCGATATATGGGCAAAGGTGTCTTGAAGGCCTGTGAAAATATTAACACTGAAATTGCTGATACTTTGATGGGGTTGAGCCCATTCAATCAGGCCGAAATTGACTTGGTAATGAAAGAACTTGATGGCACAGATAACTATGGCAATCTTGGTGCCAATGCAGTTTTGGGTGTCTCAATGGCGGTAGCCAGAGCATCTGCGCAAAGTTTGGGCATGCCTCTCTACCGTTATTTGGGCGGTGCCAATGCAGTTGTTATGCCTGTTCCAATGCTGAATATTATAAACGGTGGCGAGCATGCCAATAACTCAGTTGATTTCCAGGAGTATATGATCATGCCGGTTGGATTTGAGAAATTCTCTGACGGATTGCAGGCAAGTGCTGAAGTCTATCACCATCTCAAAAAAGTTATTGACGATATGGGTGAAAGTACGGCAGTCGGTGATGAGGGCGGATTTGCACCAAACCTCAAGAGTAATGAAGAGCCTTTGTCAGTGATTGTGGAAGCGATCGAAAAGGCAGGATATAAACCTGGGGAAGAGATTGCCATTGCGATGGATGTTGCTGCCAGTGAACTGATCAACGAAGAAGGAAAATATGTACTGAAGTCTGAAAATCGTGAATTGACCAGTTCAGAACTAACAGCTTACTACTTGGAGATGTGTGACAAGTATCCCATTGTTTCTATCGAAGATGGTTTGAGCGAAGATGACTGGGAAGGCTGGAAAGAGCACACTGAGGTATTGGGTGACAGAATTCAGCTTGTAGGTGATGATCTTTTTGTAACAAATGTCGCTATTTTGGCAGAAGGGATTGAAAAAGGTATTGGAAACTCTATCCTGATCAAGCCTAATCAGATCGGCAGTGTTTCTGAGACTATGCAGACTGTACGGTTGGCGCAAAGAAGCGGATATACTTGTGTGATGAGTCACAGGTCAGGAGAGAGTGAAGATACCTTCATAGCTGATTTTGCAGTAGCACTTAACACTGGTGAGATTAAAACAGGTTCGACAGCAAGAAGTGATAGAATTGCCAAATACAACAGACTCCTTGAAATTGAAAGAGAGCTGGGACAATTTGAATATCTTGGTGCCACACTCTTTTAAGCTTTTATACTGAAGGTATAATTTGGCAAGTAAAATTAAGCAGGAGGGAGGGGGGATCCTCGGCCTCTCTATCCGAGTGATTGCTCTGACTGCTATTGTGATAATGCTCTTTGGTATCTATGTAGGAGTTTTGATCTATGGAGAAAACTCTTTGACTGTTTTGAATCATCTGAGCCATGAAAAAGAGAATTTAATGAGAGAGGCCACACAATTGAAAAATGAAAATCAGCGGCTTCAAAAAGAGTTTTTTGAATTAAAACAATTACAACCAGGGGAGGAGTAGTATTATTATGTATAAAAGTAGTTTATTGATTGCTGCATTGGTAGCAGGAGCCTATGCTTCGGAGAATCCATTTGCTTTAGAGAAGAATATCCAAAAAATAGAGCAGGAGGAGAGCACTCTTTTGCAGGCAATTGAAAAAGAACAAAAAAGCATGGATAAAGAAGAGGATGAGCTTTTCGAAGAGAGTATCTCTGAGAGTAAAATATCGGATGCGAAGCCAGAAGTGAGCAGTGTGGCCTCAGAGACGGAAATAGTTCAAGAGCCTGAGATCCAGGAGAGAGAAAAAGAGATAAAAAAAGAAGTTGAAGAGAGTCAGTCGGAAGAGGTTGCTCCAGCAGAAGTAAAGACAATGGAAGCAACAGTCTCTCCAGAGGATAAAGTTAGTAAAAAACCTGAAATTCAGGAAAAAATAAAAGTAGTTGAGAAAAACAGCACTGAAAAAGTTACTCCTTCAAAAGAAGAGACAGTGGAACCTGTTACTATCAGGGAAGTTACGAAAAAAGAAGAGAAAATAGTGGAAGATAAGCCTAAGGCGGAAAAGGTGCAGTCTCCAGTAGAAAAGCAAATCAAAGTGGTCGATGAGAAAATTAGAAAACTCGAAGAGAAGCTTGAGGCGAGCGAGACAAAGCCTGTTTTGAAAGATGGAGTCTCTATAGAGGCAAATGCTTCAGCAGAAGGCAATGCCACTTTTGAGCAGAAGCTGCAAGAGGCGATCAAGAGTGTTCAGGATTGACCGCTGGAATAGATTTGAATGTTTAAAGATTTAAAGATTTACTTTTACGGGACTCTTGTCCCTGAAGCAGCTTGATAGTGACCATTGAAACCAATATTTCAAAGAGGCTGGCAAGGATCAGTTGATAGTAGCTTAAAAGATCTATTAAATGTGTCTCGTATCCAATTGTGGCTACTGCAATCAAGAGGGTTAACGGCATAGAGAGGGAGAGTCCTGCAAGCAGTGCATTCTTGGATCCATAGTGCTTCTTGAGCACAAAAGCCGCCAAAACACGCATCATGATCATTAGTAATGTGATAAGCATCGCACCTGTGACAATACCCTGAAGTGCCAGTGCACTGAGGTCAAATGAAGCCCCCACATGAATAAAAAAGAGCGGTACCAAAAACCCAAAACCTAAACTGGACATCTTCTCCTCCAGCTTCTTTTCATGATGAAAGAAGGCTGAGATCGCAACACCTGCGATAAATGCACCCAGGGCAACTTCAAGTTTCAGCGCCAGCATCACGGCAATCAGGATAAAAAATAGAGAAATCGCCAATCGTATATCCTGATCCGAGGTATCAAATTTTGGCATCAGTGTCGTTTTGAGCTCTGGATACCACCAGAAAATAAGGTGAAGAAAACGGTAGAGGAGAAAAATCACCACCATAAAGAGAAGCAGATAAGTCATCTTTCCCACAAGTTCCCATCCAAATCCAATCGTGCTGGCAGCATCCAGGATAGTCAGGGCTGCAATACTGACGATTTCACCCAAAACCCCCACTACAAAGGCAAGTTGCAGCCAAGGCTGTTCTTTGCCATAGATTTTGGAGAGGGATGCGAGAAGGCCGATAGAGATCAGAGGCAAAGAGATGGTTACGATGGTATTGAGGTTGAAGATCCAGCTGAATACAAGCGCCAGAATACTCATAATGAGCAAGAAAAAAAATGATCGTCTAATGAGGGAGCGTGGACTGTTTAGGATTTGCTTGAGATCCACTTCCATCCCGGCAAGAAACATCAGGTATAGAAATCCAACTTCAGCGATCATATCAAAATAGTCATGGTGTTCTATCAACCCAATATAGGCAAAAATAGAACCCAGTACGATCTCTATCGGAGGCGTTGGAATTCGTATTATTTTGGCTATAAAAGGGCTTAGCAGTATCAGCAGAGAGAGGGTTAGAATGAGGGTGATATTAGCGTGTTCCACAGTCAGTTGCCACTTCATATCCCAATTTTTTTATAATATCCAGGTCTTTGTGAGGTGCTTGTCCGGAAGTTGTCAGGTAATTTCCAATGACAATAGCATTGGCGCCGGCTTCAAACATCTTCTCTTCATTGCCGGAGAAGAGAAGCTCTCTTCCTCCTGCCACCATAAGTAATCTCTCTTTACCAAGCAATTTTCTTGCTTTGGAGATGATCTTCACTGCCTCAAACTGCGTCAGGTTTCTTGATTTGATAGGAAGTGCGGGATTGGGATGGTAAAAATTTAGCGGGGTTGATTCCGGCTGCAGAGAGGCAATCGCTTCGAGCAGATCGTCACGATCAGACAGGCTCTCCCCCATCCCAAATATCCCGCCTGTACAGAGAGCCAAGCCGGCAGATTTGACATCGACACAGGTTTGATAGCGCTCTTTCCATCCATGCGTTGTGCAAATTTCCGGATAGTAGTTCTCGGAGGTTTCGAGATTGTGATTGTAGCTGTCGACCCCATGCTCTTTGAGGTAGCTAAGCTGCTCTTTGCTTGCTGTGCCGTTGCACGCGATGAGATTTAGGCCTGTAACAGCAGACTTGATCTCTCTGGCCGTTTCGGCGACAAATTCTGTTTTTTTGTCATCCAGCCCTTTCCCGGCCGTTACCAGACAGTACCCCAGAGCACCATTTGATTTGGCGGTTTTGGCCTCAACTACGATTTGATCAATAGCTTTGTAAGTATATCGTTCTATATCGGCATGGTAGCGTACACTCTGGGTGCAAAATTTACAATCTTCATTGCAGGTTCCGCTCAATATATTATTGATAGCGCATAAAAATATTGGTTTCTTCTCTGACATAGTGTTTATTTGACCTCTTCTTTGTGCTTGCACTTGAAACACTCATAGACCTCTTTTCCTCGCAGGGTTTTTTTGCCCATGAGGTAACTGCACTCCGGACATTTTCTGTCAACCGGCTCGAAGTTGGCAATAAATTTACATTTGGGATAGTTGGTGCACCCAAAGAATTTGCCCCGTCTTCCTTCCCGTTCCTGAAGCTTTCCGCCACACTCAGGACAGGGAACGGTGATCTCTTTTGCCGGAGTAAGTGACTTGGCATTTTTACATTTTGGGTATGCGGAGCAGGCGAGAAATTTGCCCCGTCTGCTATTTTTGATGACCATAGGAGAGCCGCACTTTTCACAGATTTCATCCGTCTCTTCAGGTTTTTCCGGCTCTTCTCCATTGACATTTTTGGTATATTTGCACTTGGGGAAGTTGCTGCAGGCAATAAATTCACCATATCGTCCTTTTCTCAGAAGGAGTTCGCTGCCGCATTCAGGACAATTCTCACCGGTCGGTATAGCGACTTTCAGGCTCTTGATATCTTTTTTTCCTGCCTCTATTTTCTTCATAAAAGGAGCATAGAAATCAGCCAGGACTTTCTGCCAATCTTCACTACCCTCTCCGATCTTGTCAAGCGTCTCTTCCATAGTGGAGGTGAAGCTGCTGTCAACGATCTCGGCAAAATGTGTTTCTAGAAGTTCTATGACAGTAAATGCTATCTCTGTCGGGTGAATACGCTTCTTTTCAATCTCAATATATTTACGCGTTTGCAAAATCGTAATCGTCGGTGCATAGGTACTGGGGCGACCGATACCCATTGATTCAAGTTTCTTGATCAGGCTGGCTTCATTGTAGCGAGGAGGCGGTTCGGTAAAGTGCTGTTCGGATTCGATCTTATCAAGCGAGACGGAACTCCCCTGTTTAAGGTTAGGAAGCAGTTTGTCCTTCTCGTTGTATCCTGTAACTCTATAGAAACCATCAAAGAGAAGCTTTCGTCCGCTTGCCTTGAATGTTGTTTTGCCGCCTTTAAATAGAATAGTTTGAGATTCAAACTCGGCATCAACCATTTGACAGGAGAGGAAACGGTTGTAGATCAGACGATATAGTTTGAGTTCATCTGCTGCGAGATAATCTGCTGCAATTTGAGGCGTAAACTCGATCACTGTGGGACGGATTGCTTCGTGCGCCTCCTGGGCCGCTTTGGCTTTAGTCACATAATTTCTGGGTTTCCCGGGCAGATACTTGTCACCGTAGGCAGCCTTGATGTGATCCCGCGCAGTAGATACTGCCTCTTTGGCGAGATTGAGACTGTCGGTTCTCATATAGGTAATGACACCCATAGTGCCCTGGTCTGTCTTGACTCCTTCATAGAGTTTCTGGGCGACCATCATGGTTTTTTTAGGTGAAAATCCCAACTGTGTTGAGGCACTCTGCTGCAGACTTGAGGTCATAAATGGTGGAGATGGCTTCGTCTTTCGCTTACTTTTGTCGATGGAGGCAACGATAAAGTCTTCACCCTCTGTTGCAGTGACGATCTCTTTTGCCATCGATTCATTTTTGATAGTAAGTTTTTCTATTTTGGTTCCATTAAATTCATAGATAGATGATTCTATGGTTTTTTGGAAAAGTGCATCGATACTCCAATATTCAACAGGCTTAAATGCTTTGATTTCCCGTTCTCTGTCCACAACAATTTTGAGGGATGAGCTCTGCACGCGTCCGGCAGAGAGCCCTTTTTGGATCTTGCTTCCCAGAAGCGGAGAGAGCTTGTATCCTACGATCCTGTCGAGCATTCGTCTCGTCTGCTGGGCATTGATGTTGTCCATATCAAGTTTTCTGGGATTTTCAAGCGCTTGCCGGATGGCACTTTTTGTAATTTCATGAAAAACGATCCTCGGCAGCGTTTCGGGATCTTTTCCTATCGCCATAGCTATATGGTATCCGATCGCCTCCCCTTCACGATCCTCATCCGTCGCGATATAGACTGTCTCTGCCTCTTTTGAGAGTTTTTTCAGCTCTTTGACGGTAGCACTCGCATCGCGCGGGATGGAGTATTTGGGGACAAAATGTCCTGCATCGTCAATTGTGATACCAAATTGACTTTTGGGAAGATCCCGAATATGTCCTTTGGAAGCGACAACTTTGTACTCTTTGCCAAGAAAGTTGCTGATGGTTCGGCCTTTTGCCGGTGATTCTACGATAATTAAATTCTTCATAATGGTGCACTGCTTCCTTATGATTTTTTTCGCATTGTAACACAAAAGTAAAGAAAAGGCTATATAATGGTGATGATTCAGTCTAAACTATGCAATTTCTATCGTATAGTTTGAGTATAATCCCGGATTATGCAATAGAAATCACCAAACTAGCACAAGTCATTGTGCCGTGGGCATTCACGAAGAATCATCGATTAACCTCAGGGTTAACCTCAAATTCTTTGCAAACACCTACAACACAAGCACTTGCACTAATTTCAGTAATCCTATTGCATAATCCGGGATAATTGACAGTATGAAGAGGATGATGCATGTATAGCAGTATGAAAAAAAACATAAAAAACTTTATTCTTGTGTGGTTGCTGGCATTGTCGGCACTCTGTGCAGAATCGATTGATACGAGTGTGCCTCAGGAGTGTCGCTATGGACAAGAGTGTTTTGATATGGGAGCAGCATATGCAGCCAAAAAAGGAGCTCAAAATGATGCAATAGCTGCCGCCTACTACTGGTATGCATGCCGCAGGGATTACTCCAGAGGCTGTTTCTATCTGGGATTATCCTACTCTGAAGGCAAAGGTATTGCTCGCGATCTCATTGCTGCAAGCCGGTTGTTTGAAAAGGCTTGCAGGTTTGACTACGGTGAAGCATGTGTCCGCTTGGGGATGCTTTATGAGGAGAGTGATGGTATTGGGAGAGATGATATTAAAGCCAGAGTTTCGTATGCTGCAGCATGCGAGCAGAGGAACGGTACCGGATGCACCAGGCTGGGACGACTCTATCTTGAGGGAAAGGGTGTCACAAGGGATGTTGTCAGAGCCTACCGATATATTCAAAAAGGCTACGATCTGGGAAGCAGTGTGGCTTCGATGGAGTTAGCAGGTTTCTATGCTGCGGGAATAGGTGTGGAGCAGGATGATGAATATGCGGCAAAACTCTACTGGAGAGTGGCAAATAGAGTTGACTACAGCGAAGCCTACCTTAAAGTTGGATTGCTCTATCAGGACAAAAATCGCAGCGTCTACAATATCAACTGGGCGAAAAAGAGTTTTCGACAGGCTTGCGACCGACAAAGCGGAGAGGGGTGCAGAGCACTTGCTTTTCAGTTGGAGAAGGAGGGTGAAAAAGAGTATGCTGAGATAAAATCTCTCTATGAAGAGGCTTGTAGATTGAAAAACGGCCCTGGATGCACGGGGGTGGGTGATATCTATGCTAAAGGAAGAGGGACAACAGAAGATCCTGTTCAGTCAAGAAAATATTATCAGAAAGCATGTGATCTTAAAGATGCTGCAGGATGTTTTGAGCTTGGGAAACTTTTTTTTGAAGCAAGAGGTATTGCAAGCGACAAGACAAAAGCCAATGCCTATTATGAAAAATCGTGTCGGCTCGGCAGCAATCAGGGATGCAGAGCGCTCTGTGATACAGGAAATATGGAGGCATGCGCCAGTCTGGGTATTCTCTATTCCAAAGGCATAGAGCAAAATTCTACGCTGGCAAAGAAGTATATGGAGATAGCCTGTGATGCGGGTAATTCTCTCGGGTGCTTAAAGCTGGGAGAGTGGTATGCACAGAGCGACGCTGCGGTATCACAGCCCAATGAGAAGCATCATCTGACTTCTGAATATTTGAAGAAGGCGTGTGACTTGAAGCGTGCTGAGGGTTGTCTCCTTCTCGGCACCTATGGTGACCAAAACCAGAGTGCACTCTATTTGGAAAAAGCATGTGAGCTTGGCAGTGCCGAAGGGTGCAGGCGACTGGCCCGCTTTTATGAAAACGGGGAGCCATCAAAGTCCGGTCAGGCTAATAAAGCCAATGCATATCGGCTCTACAAGCGATCATGCGAGCTTGAGAGTCCTGGCGGATGTACAACACTGGGAATCTATCTCCTTCGGAAAAAATCGTACAAAGAAGCTGGAGAGGTATTTGAAAAAGGCTGTAGTCTCGGGAGTGGAAAAGGGTGCTTCGAGCAAGGACTCCTCTATACAGATGGCAAAGGGTTCAGGCGGAGTAATTTGAATGCACGGATATTTTTTAAGCAGGGATGCTATCTTGACCACCCCTACAGCTGCAGCAGTTTGGGATTTTTGTATGAACAGGGCGAGTACAGAGCCATACCGGCAGTGCCTAACTACGGCAAAGCCTGGTACTATTACAAAAATGCCTGTGATCTCGAGAATGGAGGTGGCTGTGCACTGCTCGGTTCTCTCTATGAAAAAGGCATAGGAGTGGATCAAAATATGACAGAAGCCCATCGATTGTATCAAAAAGCCTGTGATCTTGGTGTAGAGTATGGATGCGAGCATGCAAATTCGGTACAATGATTCGTGATTCTCAATTCTTCCGGTTATAATCATAAAAAACATCAAAGGAAATATTATGCCACTATTAGACAGCTTTACCGTAGATCATACCCGAATGAATGCGCCTGCCGTGCGTGTTGCCAAGAAGATGAAGTCACCAAGCGGTGATGTGATCACTGTATTTGATTTGCGCTTTTCTGTTCCCAATGAGGAGAAGCTCTCTTCCAGGGGTATCCATACGCTTGAGCATCTCTTTGCCGGGTTTATGCGGGACCACCTCAATAGTAAAAAGATAGAGATCATCGATCTTTCTCCGATGGGGTGCCGTACAGGGTTTTATATGTCACTGCTGGGGGAGCCGAGTAAAAAAGAGGTCGCAAAAGCCTGGAAAAAATCTATGGAAGATGTCCTTCGGGTCAAGAGACAAAAGGATATCCCGGAACTCAATATTTATCAGTGCGGAACTTGCGAAATGCACTCACTCCAGGATGCAAAGGATATCGCACAAAAAGTTCTTGACCAGGGTATCGGCACGATGAGCAATAAGAAGCTGAAGCTCTCTAAAAAACTTCTAAAGGGAGCTTAAATGTTGATTTTGATCCCCCTGGATGGTGCCGATGAGAAAAGTTCTAAAATTACTACAGTGATGAATGTCAAAAAATGGGCTTTGGTCAATTTTGATGCGGGAGAAACGCAATCCGTTGCTTTTTTTGATGACCGGACTCAGACTGGTGCAGATTGGATTGATTTTGTTGTTTTGGAAAATAAATTTGAGAATTATCTGGACTTTATGGAAGAGGGCATGATGGTACTGGTGCGCCGTGAAGAGGAGACAGTCGAAGAGATCATTGAAGCCTTTAAATTCAAAGAGTTGGATGAGGCGGGGATATAGATAACTAGTAATGAGTAACTGGGAATGAGGAGTGAGGAACCGAATCTTTTTGGGGAGGCGGTAGTTGTATGATAAAGTATTGAGAGCTGAGAAGCGGTCTGTGATGACAGGAGACGGGTCTCAGACACTCTACTCTGCCGAGTTTGGCGAAACATACCACTCTAATAAGGATGGTGCACTGTATGAGTCGATGCAAAAGCATGTCCTCTCTGCTTTTCGGCTGAAAGGAGAGCGGGAGAAGCTCACGATTTTGGATATCTGTTTTGGTCTGGGATACAATACTCTCGCAACGCTTTATCATGTCAAAAAAGAAAATCTATCTACAAAGATACACATTATTTCGCCGGAGTTGGACAGAGGATTGATAGAGAGTCTCTCCTCTTTTGCCTATCCTGAAGAGTTTGCTGTTTTCAAGCCAATAATCGAGCAGTTGAGTCGAGATTTTTATTATGAAGATGATCAGTTTAAGGTTGAGATAGTGATAGGGGACGCACGGGAAGTGATCCCCCAACTCAAAGAGAAATTTGATATCGTCTATCAGGACCCCTTTAGTCCTGCACAAAATCCGCTGCTCTGGACCAGGGAGTATTTCAAGCAGATTCGTGATGCTATGAGAGAGGATGCTGTTTTGACGACATATTCTATCGCTGCAGATGTCCGGATGGGACTGGATGAAAATAGTTTCAATCTTTTTATGCTTTCTGGTGAAAAGATACGCAGTTGGATGGTCGCTTCTCCCAGTATGTGGGATGGTTTGGAGTTTATCGATATGGAGTTGAAAAAAAAGCGTAATCCCGATGCCAGGAGTCTGAGGGATGCGATGTTTGAGAGATGGGGGATATAGATGAGAGAGAATATTTGGAAGATAGCAGGATTTTTACCCTATATTACGGTGGTTTTCCTCAATGCATTTACCGATCTGGGGCATAAGATCATTATTCAAAATACCGTCTTCAAAATCTACGATGGGGAGACACAGATCATACTTACTGCCATTGTCAATGCGCTGATTCTGCTACCGTTTATTATGCTTTTTTCTCCTTCTGGTTTCATTGCGGATCGTTTTTCCAAGAGCCTGGTGATGCGTATTTCCGCCGGCTTAGCGGTTATTGTTACCCTGCTGATCACGCTCAGCTACTATCTGGGAGCATTTGAGCTGGCTTTTGCGATGACTTTCATTCTGGCGGTGCAGTCTGCGATTTACTCTCCTGCCAAATACGGCTACATCAAAGAGCTGGTGGGTAACAACTATATCACGATGGGAAATGGTGTTGTTCAGGCAGTAACGACCGTAGCGATTCTCAGTGGTATTTTCATCTATTCGATTTTTTTCGAGAACCATCTGAAAGGAGTTTCCTATAAAGATAGTTCGGATATTTTGCAGCATATCGCTCCGATTGGATGGATGCTGGTTCTGGGTTCTCTGATAGAATTTTTCCTGGCATACCGCTTGCCCGACACCCATATAGAGAGTGACAAGCATTTCTCTTTTTCCCGCTATGTTCGTATGGAGTATCTCAGAAAAAACCTTTCGATGCTGCAGCAAAAAGAGGTCATTTTTATCTCAATTTTGGGCCTGTCACTCTTCTGGGGTATCTCTCAGGTGGTACTCTCAAGTTTTCCGGAGTATGCCAAAAATACGCTCAACATTTCCAATACGGTTGTCGTACAGGGTATGATGGCAGTTGCCGGCTTTGGTATAGTGATTGGGTCGATTATTGCAGGAAAAGTTTCTCACAACTATATCGAGATTGGTACGATACCTCTTGGTGCATTGGGGATTACCCTCTCGCTGCTGCTCCTCCCTTCTGTTTCTCATCCCATTTTTATCGGGCTTAATTTCTTTATGTTCGGTGTAGCGTCCGGCCTCTTCATTGTTCCGCTCAATGCCTTGATACAGTACCACAGCAGGGAGCATGAATTGGGAATCGTACTGGCAGGAAACAATTTCATACAGAATGTGATTATGTTCTCCTTTTTGATGATGACCGTTCTCTTTGCTCTGATGGGGCTGGGAAGTGTCGGGCTCTTCTATCTGATGCTCCTGTTTGCCTTGGTCGGCACGATATATCTGATCCGGAAGATTCCTCAGTCACTGGCACAGTTCATTATCGCCTCCATCGTCTCTGTGCGTTTCAAGCTCAAGGTTTTGGATTTTGACCATTTTCCCCAAACCGGCGGCGTACTGATGCTGGGAAATCACATCTCCTGGGTTGATTGGGCATTGGTTCAGATGGCGGTACCGCGCCGTGTGCGTTTTGTGATGGATCGATCGATCTATGAACGCTGGTACCTGAAACGATTTTTGGATTTTTTTGCTGTGATCCCGATCTCGCCAAGGGCGATGAAGCAGGCAATGGCAGATGTCGAGAGACTGCTCAAAGAGGGAGAAGTGGTTTGTATCTTCCCGGAGGGGACGATCAGTCGCAATGGACAGCTTGGAGGCTTCAAGAGAGGATTTGAGAGGATGGTCGGCGAGGCTGATGGTATCATCATGCCGTTTTATCTCAGGGGGCTCTGGGGCGACCCGCTCTCCCGTTCCTCGGATAGACTCAAGGAGTTGCGCCGAAAGCGGCACAATGATGTGCTTATCGCCTTTGGAAAACCACTGGATATTCACAGCAGGGCAAAAGAGGTAAAGCAGAAAGTATTCGAACTCTCCTACACTTCGTGGGAGCAGTATACGACATCTCTTCCGACACTTCCGGAGGCTTGGATCGAAACAGCCAAAGGTACACCTGCCAAACACAGTGCCAATGGATACTGTTCTGTCGATTGGGGAGGCGAAAAGCTCAGCCACCTCAAGATGCTGACAGGTACGATGCTCTTTGCCCGACGGGTACGCAAAACTTATGGAGAGAGGGTCGGCATCCTGATGCCAGCCGGCTCTGCCGGTGCGATGATCAATATGGCAGCGCTAATGGCAGGAAAAGAGGTGGTGAACCTTAACTATACGGCATCTGAGAAGAGTTTGCGTTCTGCTCTGAAAAAGAGTGATATTCACACAGTTTATACAGCGTCCCGTTTTCTCAAAAAGCTTCAGGCAAAGGGGTTGGATATCGCTTCGCTGCTCGATGAGGTAGAGATCGTGGATCTCGAAGCACTGAAGGGTTCAATCGGCAAGGCAGAGTCGCTGGCAACACTGCTGCAAGCCAAGCTTCTGCCAAGCTCCCTGCTCAAAAAACTCTGTCTCGAAAAGCGCAGCAATAGCGATGTCGCAGTTATCCTTTTTAGCAGTGGTTCGGAAGGTGAGCCCAAAGGGGTTATGCTGACTCATCGCAATGTCATGGCAAATATGACACAGGTTTTTGATGTGCTCAATGTCAGAGAAGAGGATGTGATACTCTCAACACTTCCACTCTTTCATGCCTTTGGATTGACAGTGAGTACCCTGTTTCCGATGATTCATGGTATCCCAATGGCTTGCTATCCTGACCCTGCCAATACCAAGGGCATTGGCAGGGCGGTGGCACGCTACAAGGCAAGTGTCATATTTGGAACATCCACTTTCTATCGACTCTATACCAGGAGCAGGAAGATAGACCCCTTGATGTTTCAGTCGATTCGTTTTGCCATTGCCGGAGCGGAAAAACTAGATCCTTTTGTCAAGAGCGCCTTTGAAGAGAAGTATAAGCGTGAGATTCTCGAAGGGTATGGTGTGACAGAGTCTGCGCCGGTCGCCTCTGTCAATCTTCCGGATATTCTGGAGACGGTCGGATTTACGGTTCAGAGGGGAAACAAGTTTGGAACTGTGGGAATGCCTCTGCCGGGTACCGCCTTTCGTATCGTTGATCCCATTACGATGGAGGAGTTGGAGCGTAACGAAGATGGGCTCATCCTGATCGGGGGAGCACAGGTAATGAAGGGGTATTTGGAAGATCCCGAACGGACTGAGTCGGTGATAGTTGAGCTGGATAGCCTGCGATGGTACAAGACGGGAGACAAGGGGCATATCGATGAGGATGGTTTCCTCACCATTATCGATCGCTACTCCCGTTTTGCCAAACTGGGAGGCGAAATGGTTTCTCTGGGCGCAGTCGAAGAGGAGATCAAAGATATTCTGAGAGTGCCTGAGATGGAGTTGATGGCAGTCGCGCTGCCTGATGAGAGAAAAGGAGAGAGGGTAGTTGTGATGGTTTCCGGAGTGGATGATGTCTCGGGTATGAAGGCAGCGTTGACAAAAAATGGTATGGAGCCGCTCCACCTGCCGCATGCGATTCTTCTGGTCAATGAGATCCCGAAGCTGGGAACAGGAAAAAGTGATTTTTCCGGTGGAAAGAAGATGGCGGCAGCGCTGTTGGATGAGTAGCAGGACCCTCGAACTTGTTCGAGGCAAATAAAGATTTTGGGGCTCTAAATAATTGTCCTCGAACAAGTTCGAGGGTCCTGAGAGAAAAAAGAGGAAAATATGCTAAAAAATTATTTGGAAAAAGAGTCCATCAAACTAGATGAAGATACAATCAAAAAACTTGAACGA
Organism: Campylobacterota bacterium; assembly: GCA_034722775.1. GTDB lineage: Bacteria > Campylobacterota > Campylobacteria > Campylobacterales > Sulfurovaceae > SZUA-451. The sequence continues at coordinate 14,347 of JAYEOH010000032.1, forward strand.
TTTGCAGCACTGCTGCATAAGTGGAACGGTGTGCACAATCTGACGGGAGCAAAAACCATTCAGGCAATTTATAAGAATATACTTGATTCGCTTTATCCTCTGACTTTTATACAAAAGCCGCAGAATTTACTGGATGTAGGAACGGGAGCAGGGTTTCCCGGTTTGGTTCTGGCGATTGCTCTGCCGGAGACGGAGGTGGTATTGGCTGAGCCTCTAAAGAAGCGAATGGCATTTTTGAAATATGCCGCTATGGATTTAGAACTGGAGAATGTGCAGGTCGAAGGGAGGCGTGTAGAGACAGTTGTGCATACTCCCTTTGAGTTGGTTACTTCACGCGCTGTGACCAACACCAAACTTCTTTTGGAGTTAACAGAAGAGGTGAGCGATACGCGCACCGCCTATCTTTTTTACAAAGGTGATCGTGTGTTTGATGAGATTGAAGCGGTGCAACATCAGCTGACTTATGATATAGTACAGAAAAATCGTAGAAACTACCTCTATATTAAATTATAAAAGAGTTGTAATGTTATTAAAATTTATTGTTATTGCCATTGTTCTTTTTGTCATCTATAAACTGCTGGGCGGTAAGCTCCCCGAAATCGGCGGTAGAAAAAAAGATACGATTCCCAAAGGGGAAGATAAAAAGAAGATCGAAGAGGACACGCTTGTTGAGTGTGAAAAGTGCGGTACCTATGTCACCTATAAAGAGAGTATCATTGTCAAAGGAAAAATCTACTGCTCCAAAGAGTGTGCAGGTTTTTAA
>JAYEOH010000032.1:15209-23290 GCA_034722775.1 Campylobacterota bacterium
AGATAAAAAGAAGATCGAAGAGGACACGCTTGTTGAGTGTGAAAAGTGCGGTACCTATGTCACCTATAAAGAGAGTATCATTGTCAAAGGAAAAATCTACTGCTCCAAAGAGTGTGCAGGTTTTTAAGGATGAGTCAATAAAGTGATGAAAATGCATAGCGGAGCGGCAAAGTGACGATTATCGGACATCCATGGATAGTGAGCGAACACTTTGTTACTGTTGACTCTATGGAGAAGATCAAGAAGAGTCCTGCAGGAAGCATACTGCTTTTCGATGATCTTGCAGTCTCGATAGAATTGGTACACTACTGCAAGAGAGAAGGGCTTCCTTTTGCTCTCAGGGCAGAGGAGGCCAAAACAGCACTTTTTGCCCATGCCTTGAATGCGCGCTACATCATTACTGGTCGTGAAGCGGCAAAGGCAATCCAGAAACTTGCCCAGCACTATCTTTTTGATACACAGATCCTCATAAAGATCAGTGATGAGAGTGAGATCGAAACCTATGCCGGTATGGGTCTGGATGGGGTGATTTTCCCTGCTGCAATAGAGTAGTGTGGTTTTTTACCTATGCCAACTGATTTTAAACGCTTCAGGATTACCTACAGCCTGATCGGACTCAATCTGCTTTTTTATGCTGCGTCGATCCTATATACCGGCAGTGTGGTCGATATGCCTGCAGGCGGACTGGTTGATTTGGGTGCGATTTATGGGCCGTATGTTGTCGGAGGAGAGTGGTGGCGTCTGCTCACGGCAATGTTTTTACATGGGGGGATGACGCATCTGTTGATGAATATGTTTTCCCTCTATATCATAGGGCGTCCCATGGAGCTCTATTTTTCTACCAAAAGTTATCTGAGTCTCTACTTCTTGACTGGGATAGTGGGTGGACTGGTCTCTATCTCTGTACACCCTGAGACAGTTTCTATCGGTGCATCGGGAGCGATCTTTGGTGTTTTTGGGGCTCTCTCCGGGTATTTCTTTGCTTATCGGCGTGAACTAGGTGAGCAAGCTCAGCAATTTATGAAAGATTTTGCACTCATTATCGGGATCAACCTTGTTATCGGATTTACTATTCCCAATATCGATGTCAGTGCCCATGCAGGCGGACTTGTTTCCGGATTGATTGGCGGATTGATCGTGGCGCGTCACCCGGAGCGCCTATGGGTCTTTGTTGTCGGGATACTGCTTGCGATTGCAAGTTACGGTTTCTATCTAACTACGCTTCATGCTCAGGTGATTTTTTAATACTATTTCTTGAGCGGTGTCACATACATATTGATATAGCGCCCTTCCTGATGAGCATCTTTTTCCAGATTGCCTACATCTTCGAGCATGGGCCAGACTCTCTTGAGAACTTCGACACCTAGTTCCGGATTTGCCATTTCACGCCCTCTGAGGAATACTCTGAGTTTGACATGTTTGCCTTTTTCGAGAAACTCTCTGGCATGTTTCACTTTGTAGCTGATATCGTTATCGGCTATTTTGCAGGAGAACTTGACCTCTTTTACCTCGATCTTCTTCTGGTTCTTTTTGGCCTCTTTCTTTTTCTTCTCTAGCTCATATTTATGTTTTCCGTAATCCATCACTTTGGCAACAGGCGGCTTGGCATCCGGTGAAACGAGGACAAGGTCAAGACCTTTGTCTTCTGCGATCTGTATCGCATCAGCCCGTGAAATGATACCAAACTGCTCACCATCATCGCCGAGTACTCTCAATTCTGTCGCTCTGATGCTCTCATTCATTACTACATCGTCTTTTTTGCTTCGCCCGCCCCTGTTGTTGTGTTGTTTACTCAAATTCTTCCTTCTTTTAATTGTTGGATTAATTTTACCATAAATTCGTCTTGGGTTAGATTATACTGCTCTTTTGCTCTTCTGTCACGGATCGCAACAGTTTTGTTCGTTACCTCTGCATCCCCAATCACCACGACATAGGGGACTCTCTGCTTTTCAGCCAGACGAATTCGCTTGTTGAGACTATCATTTTTGTCATATATTTCGCTGTCGATACCCTCTTCGATCAGCAGATTCTTAAGCGTTTTGGCATAAGCGACATGGTCATCAGCGATCGGAACAAAGATCACCTGTGTTGGTGCGATAAAGAAAGGGAACTCTCCGGCATAGTGCTCTGTCAGGATCGCAATAAAGCGTTCGAATGAACCCAGAATTGCACGGTGTATCATGACTGGCTGTTTTCGGGTGTTGTCCTCTGCCACATATTCAACATCAAATCGCTGCGGCAGGTTGAAGTCTACCTGGATGGTGCCGCATTGCCATTTTCTTCCCAGTGCATCGGTGATTTTCACATCGATTTTCGGTCCGTAGAAAGCACCTCCTCCCTCATCAATTTTAAAGGGGAGATCATTGTCTGTCAGTGCATCTTTGAGCCCTTGGGTAGCGAGTTCCCAGACATCATCTTCTCCGATCGCCTTTTCCGGCTTGGTGGAGACCTCCATCGTATAATCAAAGTCAAACTTTTTCATCACGGCATCAACAAACTCTACCACTTCGAGAACAACCTCTTTGATCTGCTCCGGCGTACAAAAGATATGTGCATCATCCTGTGTAAACTCACGCACCCTCAAGAGACCATGGAGGACACCGGATTTTTCATGGCGATGTACGACACCATATTCGAAGTATTTGAGCGGCAGGTCACGATAGCTTTTTCCGGTTTGCTTAAAGATTTGAATGTGTCCGATACAGTTCATCGGTTTGATCCCGTACTCCTGCCCGTCAATTTCGGTGAGATACATGTTTTCGCCATAGCAGGCATAGTGTCCTGAAGTGTGCCACATAGCTGCTTTTAGGATCTCCGGGCCGCGCACAGGTTCATAATCTCTGCGCCTATGGGCTTTGTAGAGGATATCTTCGATCTTGGCACGTAGTCTGGCACCCTTTGGCATCCAGAAAGGCAATCCTGCACCCGAAGCTTCGTCGAACATGAAGAGTTCAAGTTCTGTACCCAGCTTTCGGTGGTCGCGTTTTTTTGCCTCTTCGATCATCAGCATATGGGCTTTGAGTGATTCCTTGTCAGCGAAAGCGATACCGTAAATCCGTGTCAGCATCTCTGCATTTTCATCTCCGCCGAGATAGGCACCGGCGATACGCGTCAGTTTGAAATTGTGCAGATAGCGTAGTGCCGGGACATGGGGTCCTCGACAAAGGTCTTCGAAGTCGCCCTGTTTGTAGATCGAAACAGTTTCATCTGGAATACGGCTCAAAACAGCCTGCTTCAAATCATCCATGGCAAATTTTTCGACCGCTTCTGCTTTGCTGATCTCATACTTTTCAATCTTGTGTTTTTTCTTGATGAGCTCTTTCATCTTTTTTTCGATTTTTTTGAGATCCTCTTCGCTGATCTTTTCATCGACTCTGAAGTCATAGTAAAAACCTTCATCAACAACCGGTCCGACAAAGAATTGTGCACTGGGATAGAGTTCTTTGATCGCCTGCGCCATCAAATGTGCGGTTGAGTGACGAATGACTTCAAGTGCTTTTGCGCTGTTGTCAAAAGGGATCACGGTTTCCGGCGTACTTTGCTCTGCTGCGGTTTGTGTGTCTATGATGTTTCCGTTGCTGTCAAGATAGGCTAATATTTCCTGTTCCACATTAAAATCCTAAGGTTGAAATCTGCTCCCGGCTTGGGAGAAATAACTGCGATTATACCTTATTTCTCTTAACGGGTTATTTTTATGCTAAAATGGCTTCAAAAAAGGCTTGAAGATGGATTCTCAAAGTATAGGAAAATTAATCCTGCGAATTATGATTGGCGGACTGTTGCTCTTTCATGGGGTCGATAAAATACTGCACGGAATCGGTTTCATAGAGAATTTATTGAAGGTGCAGGGTTTGCCGTACTATTTGGCATTTGGTGTTTATGTTGGAGAGATTCTGGCTCCCCTTTTGCTCCTGATCGGATGGAGAAGCCGATGGTGGGCAGGACTCATTGCTTTCAATATGGCAGTGGCGATCTATTTGGTGCATGCCAAATCATTTTTGGCACTTGGCTCGCATGGCTCCTGGTCACTGGAGACACCGATGCTATTTTTACTGGGCGCGCTGGCTATAACCTTTTTGGGTTCAGGAAAGTACGCTGTCTCCAGTGATTGATCGGATATTTTGTCGGGGGAGTGTTCCACGCGGAGTGCACTCGACACAGCTATACTTACAAAAAAGGATCAGTTTTGAAATCAATCTATATCACTCTATTGTTGTTGCTTCCGTTGTGGACAGACGCTGAGATAGTGAAACCCTGGACACAGGCGCTGGAGAAACTCTCTGCAGAAGAGAAGCATGTTGTTGTTGACAAGGGAACGGAACGGCCTTTTTCTGGAAAATATGTCAATACAGACAATAAAGGTATCTATCGCTGTAAAGTCTGTAATGCAGCGCTTTACAAATCGGTTGACAAGTTTAAGAGTGACTGTGGATGGCCGAGTTTTGATGATGCAATCCCCGGTGCAGTCACGCAGCAAAAAGATGCTGATGGCAGGCGCACTGAGATCGTGTGTGCTCGATGCGGTGCTCATTTGGGTCATATTTTCAAAGGGGAGGGTTTGACGGCAAAAAATAGGCGCTATTGTGTCAATTCCTTATCTTTGAATTTTGACAAAGAGAAAGCAGTTGCGGCGTCTCAGTATAAGCGCGCTTATTTTGCCGGCGGATGTTTCTGGGGTGTTGAGTATTACTTGGAGAAGCTTGACGGCGTCAAAGAGGTAGCCTCCGGTTTTATGGGCGGCAGTGTTGAGCATCCCAGCTATCGTAAGGTCATCAGCAGCGAGACGGGTCACCTGGAGACGGTTGAAGTCTTGTATGATCCCGGGAAAATCTCTTATGAGGCATTGGCAAAGATTTTCTTTGAGATTCATGATCCTACTCAAAAGGGGAGGCAGGGTCCGGATATCGGCGAACAGTATAGTTCAGCGATTTTTGTCGACAGCGATAAAGAACAGGAGACTGTTGAGAGGTTGATCGCTATTTTGAAAGCCAAAGGATACAAAGTAGTGACAAAAGTTTTACCAAAAAAGCCATTTTATAAAGCGGAAACATACCATCAAAACTATTATGAACAAAACGGAAAACAACCCTACTGTCATACATATATCAAGCGCTTTTAAGGACAGTTCTAAAAAACTTAACGCTCAGCGTTAAATCTCATATCCCGCAACTTCCGCCATTGATGCTAAAAGCATTTTCATAGTCGCAATTCGTACACTTGAAGGAGACAATTTTAGGGCCGCATCCCGCGCTTCGCTGATCGCTGATTATGATCGACTTCTGATGACACTGAGGACAAAACCCACGCTTGATGGCATCGAGATGCTCCTTCTTCTCTTTGAGATAGTAGACATATCCAAGTACTGAACCGAGTAGAACAATAAACATAAAAAGCAGGAGGTAGAGGGTATCGATGAGAGATCCTTTGAGTGTTACATATATCGTTTTAGTTCGTTTTGCTGCTCTTTATAGTCAGGAAAATGTATCCCGACAAGCTTCCAGAACTCTTTCTGATGATGCTTGTGTTTTATGTGCGACAACTCGTGTACGATAATGTATTGTATCACAGAAAGAGGTAATTTCATCATCAGGTAGTTGAATGATATAGCGTTGGAGCTGTTGCAGCTTCCCCATCGGCTGCGTGCCTTGCGGAAAGAGATCTTCGTGGGAAACAGCTCCATACGCCTGGCATATTTCTCAGTCATTTCCGGAATCAACCGCTGTGCTTCCTGCTTGTAAAATTGATTGATGAGGTGCTCAAATTTCTCTGGGCTAAACCCATAATAGGAGAAGATGAACCCCTCTTGCTCATCAAAGTGCAGGGAATTTCTTCTCTTACTGCTTTGTTCGTAGCGGGTAGGGTATCCCTCTCCAAGAAAAAAGAGCTCCTCGCCTTCCTCAAATTTTAAGGGCTTTCCTTTTTTTTCCAGAAGTCTCTGGCGTGATTTCACGATCCAGGCTGCCTTTTTGATCAAAACTTTTTCGATCTCTCTCTGAGAAACTTCTGGTGATTTGATAGTGAGGTTGCCCCCTTGGTCAAAGCTCAGGTAAATATATTTGAGTTTGGGGTTAATAATGTGAGTAAAGGAGGGAAGGAGTGGAGTCACGGTACTTACCTGTCTGAAGAGCTTGACTTCTTGTTCAGTATTTGCAGTGTTTCTGTACTCAGAGAAGTTCTTGAGCCATCCTCTCTGTATTTGTACCCCTCTGTCGCTTTGCCTCTTCTCCAGAATATCTCCACTCTTACCATTCCGCTGGGAAAATATTCTCTATAGCCACCATCAAGCAAACCATTTTGGTAGTCTGCCTCACTTACAAGCAAGCCATTTTGATAGTAGCGACTGCGCCCATCGAGTCGTCCATGTCTGTAATTTTCCTCTTGGGTTAAAAGTGCATTTTTATCATACTCCTGCTGTAGGCCATGCAGTCTCCCGTAAGCATAATTATATGCATGCCTGAGCGTTGCACCATCCGGATAGAAAGCGTGATCGACACCATTCTTTTTGCCATCTTTATAGGTGACTGCAGACTTGATGCTGCCATCGGGATAGAACTCTTTCACTGTTTTTGCACTTGCAAAAGTTGCTAATAGGGTGATCAAAAAAAATAGAATAATTCTCATCTGTTCTCCTTAAGATTTGTGAAAATAGTGTTTCTCTAAAGCATAAAGCTCATATCTTATAGATTTAAAGAGCTCGGAAAGAGAGGTATCTGTAAGTTTAAAACTCTCTTCGAGTACCCTGGATGACTCTTGGGCTCGTGAAAAATTAGCTATCATAAGATCATCAATCGTATGCCGAGAAAGTTCACTGCTTATACTCTTCTTCTGGATATCATTTTCAATATCACGATATTGAAGCCTATCTATATCATATGCTTTTTGAAGTTGGTGTCTGAGGGTTTTGAGTCTAGATGTGAGAGAGGTATCATTGTAGATATATCGGTTGATATCTTCAATGACACGGATGCCCTCCTTGAGTCTGTTGAGATTTGCATCGATGAGACGCTCTACCCCGACAGGGGATTCTTTTTTAGTCATCTCCGCCAGAGAGACCAAGAAGCTGTAGAATAGCTGTAAACATATTTAGAAAGTCAAGATAGAGTGACACAGCAGCATCAACTTCTGAATCATAGGCTCCATTGGCTATATTTTGTGTATCATAAATGGTAAAAATTCCAAATAGCAGAAGTATCCCCGCCGTAATGACAATTTGCATCATTGAACTTTGCAGGAAAAAATAGTTGACTAGAGAGGCGATGATTACAACGATTAGTGTAATAAAGAGTGGCTTGCCCCAACTAGAGAAGTCTGATTTGCTATTGATGGCAAATATACTCAAGGCACCAAAAAGTACGGAAGTCATAAGAAATGCATTTCCTATAAGTGCTCCATTGCCTGTTCCGATCATTGTTGCTAGAAGAGGAACTAGTGAGACGCCAGTCAAAAATGTAAAGAGAAATAGCATTGCCAGATTGAGTCCAGGTTTGCCACGAGAAAGACTTAGCCCAAAGAAAAGTACTAGAAGTTCTGCACCAAAAATGAACCATTTATATTGCATTATTGCTTCTGCATAAGGCATAGTAGCATAAGCACCAGCTGCTGCTGCTATCATGCTGGCACCTAAGAGCTGATAAGTCTTTTTCATAAATGCAACATTGGAGCCTACTTCTACTTGAGCATGTGTTTGTTGTTGTGTATAGTCTCTGTCATATAGAGCCATTGTTTATATCCTTTAGTGTAATTGTAGGTGCAAGTATAAGGATTAGAGATTAAAATGAGGTTAAGAAAATTTTTAGGTCTGCCCCTTCATAAAAGTTAAATTTTTAATGCTTTTCGAGAGATAAAATCAAGAAGGAAAAGAGTAAATAAAATAATCACTTATATTATATATAATGTAAGTATTATAATATAATTAACCCAAAAACCCACAAATTTAAAAGAATTTTCTATAAATTCCAAAAAACCCTTGACAAATAAAGTTTTCGGTGCTATAATACGCGTCCACAAACACAGAGACCTTAACCGAGTTGGTTTGAGAGAGTGAATGTGAGTGATCTTTGACAACCAAATATAAGTAAAAA
>JAYEOH010000033.1:0-5459 GCA_034722775.1 Campylobacterota bacterium
TTCTATCCGGTTGCGGTGAAGAGAAAAAGACGGAAGCACCGAAAGCACCGCCACCGCTCGTCGTCGAGACAGTAACTGTTCAGAAAAAGATATTTCCATTTTGGGTGCAGTATACCGGTATGACCAAAGCGATCAGTGATCAGGAGATCCGAGCGCGTGTTGCTGGGCGGCTGGAGAAGAGATTTTTTGAAGATGGGGCTTATGTCAAAGAGGGAGACAAGCTCTTCCTGATCGAACAGTCCCAGTATCAAAGCAATCTGGATGCTGCAAAAGCCAAAAAGCAGAAAGATCAGGCTGCCCTCAAATTGGCGGAGGCAGATGTCAAGCGTTATCTGCCTCTTGTCAAAGAGGGGCTTGCAGCGCGTGCCACACTAGAGCAGTACGAAGCAAAAAGAGATGGATTTATCGCAGCTATCGCTGCGGATGATGCCGCGATCAAAAATGCAGAGCTGGAGTTGGGCTATACGCTTATCACTGCACCGGTCTCTGGTCAGGCGAGTGCCCGCCGAGTGGATGTGGGTAACCTGGTAGGGTATGGTGAATCGACTCTGTTGACAACGATAGTGCAGACAGATAAGATATATACCTATTTCAGCCCTTCTGAAAAAGCTGTTCAGAAGATATACAAGTATCGCTCCCGTGATGACCTTCCTGCTTTCATCGAAGTGCGTGGGCAGGGTGATGATATTTTCAAACGCAAACGACTTGATGGCGTGGTAGATTTTTCAAACAACATAGTGGATCCGCTGACATCGACTGTCTCTATGCGTGCTACGATAGAGAATGAAGACAAAACTGTATATCCGGGAACATTTGTATATATCAATGTTTTTATTACGGATAAGTATAAATTTGTCATGGTGCCGCCACAGGCGATTCTCGAAGATCAGCTAGGCAAGTTCGTCTACACTGTCGATGCAAACAGCACAGCCAAGCGAACCGCTGTCGAGATCGATATGACATCACGACTCTACAGCAATATCAGCAACGGACTGAATGATGGCGACAGAGTAGTGATCTCCGGTCTTATGAAAACAAAAGCTGGTCGTCTCCTGACACCCAAAGATATGACTGAGACCAAAGGTGCCACGGCGATTATAAAAAATAATGATCTCTTGTTGGAGGAGAGTTCTAAAAAATCTACAGAAGATGAAGTAGTGCAAGATGGAACGACAAAAGAAGTGACTGAAAAAAAGGCAGAGAGATAAGATGTTTTCCTTAACCTTTATAAAACGACCGATCTTTGCGATGGTCATTTCACTGCTGATCGTCGTCGGTGGTTTGACCTCTATGGCTGTTTTGCCGATACAGGAGTTTCCGGATGTTGTGCCGCCAACCGTAGTTGTTTCAGCTAGCTATCATGGAGCCAATGCCTATGCTGTTGAAGACTCAGTTACCAGACCGCTCGAAGACAAACTCAACGGAGTGCAGGGTTCCATCTATACTGAATCAGCAAGCAACTCTGCCGGACAGTCCATAGTAACTATCTCTTTTGAACCGGGGTACAATCTCGATATTGCCGCCGTCGATGTCCAAAACAAAGTTTCTATGGCGACACCGTCACTGCCGTTGGAAGTGAAGCAGACAGGTGTCGTCGTCGACAAACAGAGTCCTTCTGCCGTATGTATGGTTGCGATCAATGGAGATGAACGATATGATGATGCCTTTTTGAGTAACTATATCAACATCAATATACTCGATGAACTCAAGCGAATCCCCGGTGTCGGTAAGGCAGATAACTTGGGGGAGAAGAAATACTCTATGCGTATCTGGCTTGATCCTGACAGGATCAGAGCTCTGAACTTAACACCCGATGATATCATCTCTGCGATACAGTCACAAAATAAGCAAGCCGCAGTCGGAAAGATCGGATCATCACCTACCTATCGTGACCAGCAGACAGAGTATGTACTGACTGCCGAAGGCCGTTTGTCTCAGGTCGATGAGTTTGAAGAGATCGTGATCAAATACAAAGAGGATGGTTCACTGGTCTATCTGCGTGATGTATCGCGTATTGAACTGGGTGCAGAGAAGTATGACTGGAATGCCATCCTGAACCAAAATCCGACCGGTTTGGTCGGTATCTATCAACTAGCAGGCTCCAATGCTCTGGATATCAGAGCAGAAGTAGGCAAAGTGATGGAGAGAGTGGAAGGTCGTTTTCCAGATGGTATCAGCTACTCTATCCCTTATGACACGACCAAATATGTCGAGGTGGCTATCGATAATGTTGTCAGCAATCTTTTTATTGCGATCTTACTGGTGATTCTCATTATCTATATCTTTTTGCAGTCATGGCGTCCTACGATCATCGCAGCGGCAGCAATACCCGTTTCGTTGATCGGTGCTTTTGTCGCCATGTATGTCGCACCCGGTTTTTCAATCAACTTCCTCACCATGTTTGGGCTGATACTGGCGATCGGTACAGTTGTTGATGATGTTATTTTGGTGGTGGAAAATGTCGAAGTGATCATGGACAAGGAGCCCGAACTTACCATACCTCAAGTCGTCAAAAAATCGATGATAGAGCTGATCGGTCCGATCATCTCAACCACACTGGTTTTGGTGGCTGTATTTGTCCCTGTGTCGATGGTACCGGGGATCACTGGTGCTCTCTATCAGCAGTTTGCTTTGACGATCTCATTTGCTGTTGTGGTCTCTTCGCTCAATGCCTTGACACTTTCACCTGCCCTTGCAGCGATCATTATCAAGCGACGCGGAAAAGATGACAAGAGATTTGTCGGTTTTGAACTTTTTGAAAGGGGTTTTGATTGGCTTACCGATAGATACACCTCATTGATTACCCTGCTTATCAAACTTCGCTATGCTGTCCTGGCACTCTTTTTTGCTCTAATCGGTGTCATCTATATAATGTTTATTACTACTCCTACAGGATTTATACCCTCTGAGGATAAAGGGGTATATATGGTCGCTATCAACCTCAAACCGGGAAGCTCTGTTGAGCGTACTGTAGATGTCCGCAAGGAGGTAGAGAAGATCGTTGCCGGTATTGAAGGAGTCAAAGATGTTATTGCCGTTGATGGCTACAATATCGTGACCTTTGCACTAGATGGAAGTGCCGGTGCGATATTTGTCGCACTCGATCCCTGGGATGAGAGAACAGCACCAGGTCTGGATGTAGATAGTATCATCAAAAAGACTCTTACCAGGACAGCCCATATAGCTGATGCAACAGTGGCTGCCTTCAATATACCGGGGATCAGTGGACTTGGTTCTGTGGGCGGTTTTGATTTTAGACTGCAGGATTATCACTCAGGTGACTTGGATACCTTCATGAACTATGCTCAGCAGGTCATCAAGGAGGCGAATAAGGATCCGCGTATCGGAAATGCATTTACCACTTACGATACCTCCTATCCTATGTATGAGATCGCAATTGATCGCAAAAAAGCCAATGCACTGGGTGTCGATGTAGCTACACTCTTTAGTACCATGCAGGCTTACCTGGGCTCTTTTTATATCAATGATTTTGTCAAGTACGGCAAAGTCTTTAAGGTATTTGTCCAAGCAGACAAGGCGTATAGATCTGATAAAAACGATATCAGCAAACTCTATGTCAAAAGCAAGCTAGGCAAGATGGTTCCGATGACAGCACTGATCACGATAGAGGAGCAGGTGGGACCGCAAAATATCTCCCACTACAACCTATATAGATCTATACAGATCAACGGTTCTGCGGCAGAAGGACGAAGCTCGGGTGAAGCCATGGAAGCCATGGAGGAGATCGCCAAACGAATACTCCCCAATGGTTATGGATTTGAGTGGTCTGGAATGTCTTATCAGGAGGAGGTTGCAGGCAATGGTCAAATCCTAGTCTTTTTCTTTGTCGCTTTGATAGTCTTCCTGGTACTCTCTGCACAGTATGAGTCCTGGATCCTGCCGTTGATGATCCTCCTCTCAGTTCCTATCGTGATGATCGGGGCGCTTGGGGCACTCAAGATGGCGGGGATTCCCCTAAATATCTATGCACAGGTGGGGCTGGTGCTACTGATCGCCCTCGCCTCCAAAAATGCGATCTTGATCGTGGAGTTTGCCAAAGAGCAGCGTGAATCGGGTAAAAGCATCACCGAATCAGCCATTCTGGCAGGAAAATTGCGTTTCCGTGCGATCATGATGACGATCCTCTCTTTTGTCTTTGGTATCATACCGCTTGCTCTTGCGAGCGGTGCCGGCTCTGTTACTCAACAATCGATCGGAGTGGGGCTGCTAGGAGGTATGTTGGCTGCCACCTTCGTCTCTACGCTTCTGGTTCCGGTACTATATGTACTGCTGGAGACGATGCGTGAGAAGTTTGTCAGTGTAGAAGATGAAATTGCAAAACGGGAGATGGTTTAGATGAAACGGTTGATACGAGATGTTGGGGTAGGATTGGTAGCAGTGACACTTTTGGTCTCTGCAGAGAGTAGGATACTCACTATTGACAAGGCGGTTGAGATGGCACTCAAACATAGCCCAGATATCGATATCGGCAGGCTTGATTTCAAGGGAGCCATAGAGCGAACCAACTTTCAAAAGGGTTACTATCTCCCTCGTTTGGATCTGAGTGCTGTTGCAGGAAAGATGGGGATGGAGTACAAAAATCAGGAGAGCTTGAGTGGTACTGCACTAGTAGGCAGCCTCAGTGCTTCACAACTCCTATATGACTTTGGGAAAACCCGTGGCAGGATCTCTGCCGCAGATGATGAAGCCAATGCGTTTCAAGCAAGAATGAATCAACTCATCTCCAATAAGATATTGAATATAAAAGCAAACTATTATGATGCTCTAAAGATGAAGAGTATCATCCAAGTCAATAAAAAAAATATCACACTGCAAGAGGGACAACTCAGAAGGGCTCAGCGTTATTATGATACTGGGATCAAGACGATCATCGATGTCTCTGATGCTCAAGTACGCTTGATACAGGCAAAACTGGAGTTGAGCAATTCAGAGTATGAGCTGCAGTTGCGTCGAGCGATACTTGAGCAGACTATGGGGTATGTCCCCTATAGCGGGAAGTACAGACTCTACCACAAGAAGCTGGAACTGCCAAATGTCAGTCAGTACCTCCCGAGGGTCAATACACCTCTTGCACAACTAGAGGGGTTTGCTTATGATCATCGTTATGAGTTGCAGAGTTCCAAATATCTAGTAGAGAGCTCCCAATCTCTCGTGGAGAGTAAAAAGGGTGACTATCTGCCAACTCTCTCACTCAGAGGAGACTATACGGCACAGAGTGTAGATCAGAGTTTCGTCAATCTGACACCTCAGAGACAGTGGCAGGCAGGTGTGGGTGTAGAGTGGAATCTCTTTGCCGGCAGACAAACAGATGCCAGCGTGCAGGAGGCGAAGATCAACACAATGAAAGCAGCCTCACAAGTCGATGAAGTACGCCTCCTCATCAAGCGACAGGTGATCGAGTCAAATCTAGGTCTAAAGCGTACAAAAGATGCTGTCAC
>JAYEOH010000034.1:0-4860 GCA_034722775.1 Campylobacterota bacterium
GGTGAAGTTGCCCTGATCTTGAGTCCGACCATAAGTTCCAGGGCATTGCCGCTTTGATCGTTCAGCAGTTTTTGACTCCATCTATAGGCATACTCATCCATCGCTCCTGAATGGGTGATACCTAGATGCATAGAACCAAATCTTCCCAAATCCTGAACTGTCGCAAATAGGCCGCCCTGCACTACTTCAAATCCCATCATATCCTCACAAACTGCACGCTGTCACCGATGCTGAACTGTTCAAAGGCATCAAACTCTGTCCGGCCAATAATATTCCATCCGCCTGCCGAATCCTGAGGATAGACCGCTGTTTGAGTGTCGGCTATCGCCACAGATCCTTTGGGGACTTTGGCTCTGGGAGTTGAGAGTCTGGGAGTCGCTATCTTATTGTTGACACTTGCCAGAAAAGCAAAACCTACCATAAAACCGATCGCATAGACACGATAGATCGTTTGGGTGTGCAGTTCGATAACCTCATCTGTTGTGATATGATTAAATTCAGCCACTCTTTTGAGATCCAACCCTTTATCATATTGTGTCGGTATTTTGATCAATTTATTCTGTTTTTTCGTGCTTGTGCCCTGATGGGCTGCAAGTCTCTCTGTGATTGCTTTTTGGATCAATCGATAGTCATAAAGCGAGAGGTCATACTGTATGAGTATAGAGCTGTAGGAAGGGGTCATGTCAATCACTCCCTCTAACTCTTTCAGTGCGCCATAGGCATTTTGAACCCTGTCCAAAACCTCTTCAGAGATGACCTGCTCAAAATAGAGCATGACCGAATCAACGGAAACGATTTCAATAGTCATTTTTTAATTTGTGCAGCAGTTTGATAAGCTCAACTGCTGCCTCATTATCACCATGGACACAAATTGTGTCTGCTTTGAGTTGAAGCTTTTTGCCGGAGATCGTCTCAATCTCTCCTTTGTCAAAAAGAAGCCTGGCTCGTGACAGTACTTCATTTTCATCACTGATCACAGCCCCTTTTTGGCCGCGCGGCACTAAAAACCCCTCATCTGTATAAGCCCTGTCAGCAAAGACTTCATAGAGCAGTGATATACCGTATTTTTGGGCTATCTCTTCGTAGTGATCATTATGAGTTGAGGAGAGTGTCATCAGCTGAATAGAGGAGTCATATTTTGAGACTGCTTTGGCTATTGTTTTGAAGATCTCCGGCTCTTTCATCATACTGTTATAGAGTGCACCATGAGGCTTGAGATAACTGACTCTTCTGTCGTAACTTTGGCAAAGCGCCTCCAGTGCTCCCAACTGATAGAGAATAAAAGAGACAACCTCCTCAGAACTGCACACCATCTCGCGTCTTCCAAATCCAACCAGATCAGGATACGAAGGATGCGCTCCGATCTCCACGCCATGCACTTTGGCACTCCTGATGCTTCGGTGCATCGTCACGGGGTCCGAAGCGTGAAATCCGCACGCGAGATTTGCCATATCTATATAAGGCATGATCTGCTCATCCATACCCATTTTATATACACCAAAACTCTCACCCATATCGCAGTTTAGTTTGATATTCATTGTTTGCCTTAGCGGACGAAACTATTTTACAGCTGCAAGCTGCAGTTTGTCATATCCGTAGACATCATCTCTAAACTGTATCGTACCATTACTATCGACCCAAGTTGTGAGATAGATGACATCCACAGGAACAGAGCTTGACAATCTCAATGGCGTTTTGACATTTTTTTCCAGGACTTTTGTGGATTTTGCAAAATCTATCCTGGGATCCATCGTCGAAAAGGTCTCAAGAAGGTCAACGGGTTTGTGCAGTCTTACGCAGCCATGACTGAGCGCTCTGACATCTTTGCTGAACAGGTACGGCTGATTTGTGTCATGCATATAAACAGCATAGGAGTTGGGAAAAAGGTATTTGATCTTACCCAATGCATTATGGACTCCCGGAGATTGCATGAATTTATAGGGCGGCAATTTGCGTCCATACTTATTCCAGTTGACACTCAATGGATTGACCATTTGAGAGTGCTCAGAGTATCCGGTATGAATCTCAATATTTTTGCTATTGGTATAGTTCGGATCTTTTTGGAGTTTGGGGATCATCTCGTGCCGGATGATGCTTGCGGGTATGCGCCAGTAGGGATTAAGTACGATGGTGCGGACTCTGCCGTAAAAAATCGGTGTCTCATGTCCTTTTCTTCCAGTGATAACCCTCATAGTCTCGATCGGCTCCTGTCCATCGAAGACATGCATGGTATAGGCGGGAATATTGACATAAATCTGATAGCGATCACTGCCCCGCTTGATCCATTTGATACGATCGAGATTGAGTTTGAGTCTCGCCACTTTCTCCTCTGCACTTTCATTGAGGGCTTTGCGCGTCATCTTTCCGATGTAGCCCTCGGATGCCAAGCCGTGTCTGACTTGGAATTTCTTGACGGCATCCAAAAGGCAGTCATCATAGCGATTTGTTCCGTTTTTGTCCGAGCAGGGTTGATAATCTCCCTCTTTTGCCAATCTATCTCTCAGGGCAGGCACTACTGAGCTTGTCATCCCCGGCTTCAAGTCTTTGAACTCAGGCAAAGGTTCCCATCCTCCGGACTGGGCAATACCCTGGTATTTCTCCAGTGCTGTGAGCAATCTATCATAGAGTGGAAATTTCGGCTTTGCCTCCTCAAACACATGGGAGAAAGATTGTTTCTTGATAGACTCGATCAATAGTAACTCTGGAGATGTCAGGATATTATGCACCACCCAGACGCCATGCGCATGATGGCGTTTCAAATCACGCTGAAATCGCTTCCAGTCGATATCTCCATAGAGCAGATGTGACACATAATCCTGATAAAGAGCCGCGATTTTAAACTCCTGGACAACAATGTCACGCTTCTCTTTGGGAGTTTTGATCTCTTTGAGCAGTTGATAGTTTTTGTACACGGAACCGTTTCTATCCAGCATAATATCACTCTCTATTTGAGTATAAAGTTCTTTTGTATTGGAACTGTATCCTGCTTCATCGATCCAAAGCGGCTGAAAATCAAGCAGTTGGTACATCGCTGTCAATCTCTCTTTTTTGTCACCCTCTGTCAGTGTACGGATATGCTCCCTGTCCATCTTCTCTTTCTCTTTACGCATCGATGAATTCTGGTCGACCTGCGCTATCCGGTGCGCTATCCTCTCATTGGAGATTTTATTTAAACCATGGATAAGACTTTTCTCTTTGAGTGCATGCTGCAGCAAAGAGAGAGTGGTATGGCTGCTCTTTCTGTCTTTGAGGATACCATTGATGCTGTCAACATAGAGCTGCATAACACCCAACTCTACCTCTACTCTATGCTCCAGAGAAGAAGAGGCAAAGATTTTTTCACTATCAGGCAAAAGTTTCTTATAGGATGCGACCAACTCCGGATGCAACCCTCTTTTGAAGTCCTCCTTGAGTTCCTGCACCAACAGTTCCGTATATTGCGTCAAATAATCTTTATCCACCCAGACCGGCTGATAATCGATCGCTCTATAGAGCTCCTGAACTTTCTCCGAAGAGGTAGTGACCGATTTTTTGATCGCCTCACTCATCTGCCGGTTGAACTCCTGATGTTCCTTTTGATAAATCTCCTGATAGTCGGTTACCGTCGCATGAAGCGTACCAGGACCCAAGAAGATTGCCAGTGCAATAGTTATAATTTTTAACTTCATGCTTTACCTACTTTCCCTTGCAGTGCATTCGTCCATTTTCCCAACCGATACGGTAGCTGCTGTTGCCGTTGAATTTCTCGTGATTTTTGGCATAGTCACCGGCAGCAGTCGTACAGCCATCCCGGACTCCCATTCGATAGTTTACATCCCTATTGGCACCGAAATTGTGTCCATTGTAGACAAAATTGTTCTTTGACGGACCGGCACCGGTACAGCCGCTTAGTAAAAAAGCAGCTCCGAGAGAGAGTGTCGCTAATGCGAGTTTGATATTGACCATAGTAATCCCTTATTGTAATTTATTAAAAGGATTATACCGGGCTTGTCCACCGATACTCTTAAAATGGGTAACAACTTTGCGCAGGTCTGGGATACGTTTGCTATATAGATTCTCGAAGTTCATCCCTTTCATTGGTTGGCTCTATAGAGAAATTTAATATGGGTTGTGCCATAATCCTCTATTTTTATAGTATAATATCAAATAATATGGAAGGAATCACTTGTGCGCTAAAAAACTTTTCTTGATATTTTTGAGTATATCAATGACACCCTATGCCAGTATGTTTATCGTTACAGACAAACGAGGCAATGTATTGCAGAAAAAAAATATGATCCCTTGCAATAATGCCTTCCTCAACCAAAATGCCACGGAGTACTCCCATCAAGCCATCTTTGATGAACTGCACAAGCAGGAGCACCTTGCCCTTCGTGCCGAAGCAGCCAGGAAACACCTGGAGCATATCGCACAAGAGAAAGAAGCAGCGAAACAACGCGGTGAAACTTACAAACTCAGTGCTGTTGATCAGGCAAGGCTGATCGAAGATGCCAAATACTTTAATGGCGGTAAATATGTCTGGGGCGGTACCACGCCCAGGGGATTTGACTGCTCAGGCTACGTACAGTATCTTTTCAAAAAGCACAGTGTCAAGCTCCCGAGAACTGCCTGGTCGCAATCCAAACTGGGACACAAGATCGCACTTGCTAATCTTAAAACGGGTGACCTCCTCTTTTTTAATACGGATAAAAAACGGGGTATTCCCGTCTCGCATGTCGGTATCTATATGGGTAACGGTAAATTCATCCATGCCGCTTCGAGAAAAAAAGGTATCATCATTTCACCGCTTGCCGGACACTATCAGGAGTGTTTCGTAGTGGCAAAGCGTATCATCAAGCCATCATCTAAAACCAGCAAGAT
>JAYEOH010000034.1:4960-11200 GCA_034722775.1 Campylobacterota bacterium
AGGGCACCTATAACCGCTGTAACTTCTTCAATCCCTCTTTGACCAGCGCACTCGTATCCCCGCTGCATCCATTGAGCGCTTTTTGAATATGATCCTTCTTAAATCCGAGACTCTCAAGCGCCATGATGGCTTCACCCATTGCCGAAGAACTTTCAGTCTCTTCTCCATCGACGATAAAGTCCGCCAACTCTACCAAAATACGGCTGGCACTCTTGGGGCCGATACCGGGTACACGCTTCAGCATCGCCACATCTTTGCTCGATATAACTTTTGCGAAAGTTTCAGGAGAGAATGTCGAGCAGATCGCCAGTGCCGCCTTGGGTCCCACACCATTGATCTTGATCAGTGTATCAAACATCTTCTTTTCATTGATCTGCGCAAATCCGAAAAGAAGCTGTGCATCTTCACGGATGATATGCGTCGTATAGAGTTTGACACTTTTTTCATTGATCGTATTGGAAGTATTGATAGAGACAAAGACTTCATAGATCAATCCGTGGACATTGAGATGGATAAAAGTTGGATCTTTCCGCTCTACACTACCCTCAATTCCTACGATCATCATCAATCCTTTTTGATGCAACTATAACAGGAATTTGGTAAAACCTGCAACAAGATGTCATTTTGACATCTTTCCATTCTCTTTCAACTCTTCGTTTCCATTTTGAATCCAAACATTACTATAATATGTTAAAATACGATCCATATTATCAAAAGGCTCACTATGCATCCAAAAAGTATCTATATCGCTTCGGCACAGTCACGTGCCGGCAGCCTTATCATCACTTTGGGATTGATGGAAATGCTAAAGGGGCATTATAAAAATGTTGCTTTTTTTCGTCCGATCATTCCAAATGTAGAGGAGGTGGGAAGTGATATCAATTTCATGCTGAAGCATTTTGAACTCGATATGCAGTATGAAGAGTGCTGTGGATTTACAGTCAATCAGTACCTGGAAGCATACGCTGAAGACAGTGACGATAAACTCTGCGAAGCCCTCATGTACAAGGTTAACCGACTCTATGATACACATGATTTCGTCCTGATAGAGGGGTATCCGCGTAGTGTTTTTGCATCTGCCTTTGACTTTGATATCAATTTGAAAATTGCCAAAAATTTAGATACAGCTTTTGTACCGGTCCTCAATGCAAAAGATAAATCTGCTGATACCATCATCAATGAGATACAGATCACCTCTGAGGCGATCAGTGATGAGGGATGTGTGCATCTGACAACTTTTGTCAACCGTTGCGACGAAAGGATACTCTACGAAATCAGATACCGTTCTGCTAAAGAAAAAGAAGAGGTTTTCGTGCTTCCGGAGGTCATAGAGCTTGATACCCCGACCATCCATGAAGTCCTCAATGCACTCCATGCAGAGATGATTCTGGGTAACCCCGAGCAGCTTGACCATCTGGTCCAGCGAAAAAAAATCGCTGCTATGAGTGCAGAGAATTATCTCACGCGCATAGCTGATGGCAGTTTGATCATCGTTCCTGGAGACCGTATAGATATCATTCTCGCTTCTCTACTCTCATACTATGCAAAAAATCATCCCAATATTGCCGGTATCGTTCTCACCGGAGGCATAAGACCCAGTGAAATAATCATGAATCTTCTCAGAGACTTTAGTGACATTGTTGTACCGATACTCGCTGTTGAGACAGATAGCTACCAGACTGCCATTGCGCTGAATATGGTTGATGCAAACATAACACCCGAGAGCCAGAGGAAGATCACACTTGCAAAGGGAATTTTCGATGCAGCTGTTGACAAACAGGCGATTGAAAAACGCTTTATGAGCAGCTCTTCTGAGATCTTGACCCCAATGATGTTCACCTACAGACTCTTTGAGCGATCCCGGTCCAATCGCCAAAAGATCGTTCTGCCAGAAAGTGCTGACGAACGCATTCTTCGAGCCACTGAAATACTTCTCAGAAGAGATATTGTCGATATCATCCTACTGGGTAAAGCTGAAGAGATTGAGCACCAAAGCGCTATACTGGGTCTCAACATCACCGGCGCGACCATCATAGATCCTGAGGATGGTGCACTGCTGGAATCTTTTTCCCAAAAATTCTACGAGATGAGAAAAGCAAAAGGTTTGACACTGGCAGTGGCTAGAGATACCTTGACACATCCCAACTACTTCGCGACCATGATGATCTATGACGGCATGGCTGATGGCATGGTCTCCGGTGCGACGCATACGACCGCCGATACCGTACGTCCTGCACTGCAGATCATAAAAACCAAGCCCAATATCTCTATCGTTTCAAGCATCTTCTTTATGTCTCTGGATACCAAAGTATTGGTTTATGGTGATTGCGCAGTCAATCTCGACCCCAATGCCGATGAACTTGCCCAAATTGCAATATCATCAGCTGACACAGCCAAACAATTCGGCATAGAGCCGCGCGTGGCAATGCTCTCCTACTCTACCGGTGATTCCGGCAGTGGACCGGATGTCGAAAAAGTACGCAAAGCGACTCAGATCGCCCAATCTTTACGCCCTGATCTCCTCATCGAAGGTCCTATTCAGTATGATGCAGCGATTGACGACAAAGTAGCGTCCAAGAAATTGCCGGGAAGTAAAGTAGCCGGCAAAGCAACTGTATTTGTCTTCCCTGACCTCAATACAGGAAACAACACTTATAAAGCAGTACAACGCTCTACTGGTGCACTCGCCATCGGTCCGGTACTTCAGGGGCTTCGACTGCCCGTCAATGATCTTAGTCGCGGCTGCCTGGTAGATGATATCGTCAATACCGTTGCGATCACGGCAATACAGGCACAGCAGAACGAAAAAAGAGGGATATCTCAATGAAAATCCTTGTCCTGAACTCAGGAAGCTCTTCTGTCAAGTGCCAATACTTTATAGAGCGGCAAAGTGTCGCTTCGGTATTGATAGAGCGTATCGGTGAAGAAGAGGGTTACGGTGAAATCAACTATGGCGATCAGCATTTTTCAGAGAGACGAGCCATACCTGATCACCAGCACGCCTTGAAAGTATTAATCAGCATGCTTAATAGCTCCGGAGTCATTGGCTCCATAGATGAGCTCGATGCCGTAGGGCACCGTGTCGTACATGGCGGCTCAACTTTTGATCAGCCCACACTGGTGACGCAAAAGGTGATCAACACAATACGCGATCTCATCCCTCTCGCACCACTGCATAATCCGGCCAATCTCAAGGGGATCATCGTCATGCAGGAGCATCATCCTGGCCTGCCCCAGGTGGCTGTGTTTGATACAGCATTTCACCAGAGTATGCCGGCATCCTCTTATCTCTATCCATTGCCATATAGTCTCTATGAAGAGTCAGGTATTCGTCGCTATGGTTTTCATGGAACCTCGCATGCTTTTGTCGCCAAGCAGGCAGCCGGACTGATGGGCAAAGATCTTGACAAATTCAATCTAATCACGCTGCACTTGGGAAATGGTGCCAGCGCAGCAGCGATTCAAGCAGGAAAGAGTATCGACACCTCTATGGGGCTGACTCCGCTTGAAGGCCTGATGATGGGGACAAGATGCGGCGACATCGACCCTGCTATCATCCCTTTCATTTCACACAATCTGGGATTGGATATCGATGCAATCGATGCGATGCTCAACAATGATAGCGGCCTCAAAGGTATCTGCGGCACCAATGATATGCGTGAAGTAGTAGAGCAGTCAGAGCAGAATAACAATATGAGTCAGCTTGCTCTGGAGATGTATGCCTATCGGATCAGAAAATATATTGGAGCTTACACTGTAGCACTAGGTCGTGTGGATGCTGTCGTCTTTACCGGCGGTATTGGAGAACATGCGGCTAAAGTCAGAGAGTTGGTGTGCAGTGAACTGGAAGAGTCTATCGGACTCAAGCTTGATTTGATGAAAAACCGGCAAAGCTCAACAAAAAACCGTGTGATTCACGATGCAGCAAGCCGGATTAAACTCTTTGTCATCCCTACTAACGAAGAGTTAGAAATCGCAATTCAGACCGAAGAGGTTATCGAAAAATTGCAGGTTTGACACTGCCAAACACTTAAAAATCTTTAAATAATTAGTCAACCCTGCTTTTATTTATTATGCTGCTATGACGTTTGGCAATGCCAAACTACGGCAAAGTGATTTATGCCTTTTTACCCTGATTATAAAAGTAATTCGTCGCCTCAACAAAACCATCCACACTGCCGCAGTCAAATCGCTTTCCTTTAAATTGATAAGCGATCACCATTCCTTTTTTTGCCTGCTCACAAAGTGCATCTGTAATCTGAAGTTCACCATTTTTTCCGGGTTTTGTCTGTTCGATCACATTGAAGATATCAGGAGTGAGAATATAGCGTCCTATCACGGCGAGATTGGATGGTGCCTTATCGCTATCGGGCTTTTCGATCATATTTGAAACCATATAGACACCCTCTTCGATCTTGTTTCCCTCTATGACACCATACTTATGCACCTCTTCCATAGGCACCTCCATCGTCGCAACGATACAGCATTTATATTTGTTGTACAGTTCAACCATTTGCTTCAAGACACCATCTCCATCAGGATTGACACAAAGGTCATCTGCCAGTATTACAGCAAAAGGCTCCCGATCTCCCACAAGAACTTTTCCCTTGTAGATCGCATCACCCAAACCCTTCATCTCATTTTGGCGCGTATAGGTAAAGGTGCACTGACTGATAAGCTTTCGGATCTCAGTGAGCATCTCCTCCTTGGGAGTACCCTTGATCTGATGCTCAAGTTCATACGAAACATCAAAATGATCCGTAATAGCGCGTTTTCCGCGACCGGTAATAACTGCCATAACATCGCAACCCGCCTCCAACGCCTCTTCGACACCATATTGGATCAACGGCTTGGTCAGGATAGGAAGCATCTCTTTTGCCATCGCTTTGGTCGCCGGCAAAAACCGTGTTCCATAACCTGCAGCCGGGAATAAACATTTATTAATCATACACGCTCCTTTTTTTCTACGCTATGGATGAAAGTATAGCATATTCAGATCATATCAAAGTCTAAAATCTTGAAATTGAAAACACTTTTAAAAACTACTATCTTCCCTCCAGAGGATTGTCACTTCGTTTTGTCAAATATTGACATCCCCATCCGCTGCCCATCATAGACTCCTAATATCGTATTTCAAAACCATCAAAGATCAGATCAGCATCATCAATCAACTCATAGGAAATATCATCGACATTAGAAAGCAGTGAACCCTCTCTCAATAGTTCCAAAAAACCGTCCAAATCATCATCTATCAACTCAGCAATGACTTCCACTGTGTTGTCAGGCAAATTTTTTATATAACCCCTTATCTGCTTTTTCATTACTGCCTGAGAGACAGACTTTCGGTAGTAGACACCCTGAACTCGTCCAAAAATTATAAATCTATACAGTTCCATACTCTTCTTTCAACTCCTCTAAAAATTCAATAATATGCTGATTGAAAATCCTGTCATCCTCATTCTCCAGGCATACGGAAAACAACTTCAGTATTTCGATATCAATCTTCTTTGAAAATCGTCTGTTTTCTCTGATTTCACGCTGGACCAAAATGATAAGATGGTTAAAATTAAGTCCATTGTCTGTCTTGATCTTTTCATGAAACTCCTTCACTGTATCGATAAGCAGCTCTGCTCTCTCTTCGTCATCCTTATAAATTTTGTCTGCGACCTCTCTCAGGGTCTTCTCTTCACACTCATTTATCTCATTATCTGACGAGACTACCAAGGTGATCAGTTTGGCACGAAACTCCAGAGAACTGCTATGGTAAACAAGAAATTCGCGAAACATCTTGTTCAGTTTTCGTCTGATTTTTTTCAACATAGAGAGAAACCTTCTTCATACAAATTTAACAGCACAGCACTACCATTTTCTTACAGTACCAAATTTCCCTTGAAAGCTTGCTCTCATTTGCAGAAAAAGTAGATAAACACACTACTTTCCGCCTCTTCTTTCGCCTTTTTTGTTATGTTTTTGTGCAGAGGATGAGAGTGCTTTAAATCCATCTCTTTTGGTTGTTTTTCTTTTTTTTGCAGTAGGGGCTCTTTTTTTCTTTCCAAAAGCACCGGCTGTTTTTAGATTTTTATCACTACTGTTTTTTCGGGCTCCCCTGCGCTCCGGCTTAGCAGGAGGGGCATACCCGGGTACCACTTCAATAGTCAAGGATTTTCCCAGCATACGCTCTACCGACTTTAGTGCGACAGATTCATCCGGCGAGCTCAATGTGATTGCCAATCCTTCTCT
>JAYEOH010000034.1:11300-23102 GCA_034722775.1 Campylobacterota bacterium
TGGTCGGCACCAGAATCAAAGCACGAAGAGTGTGCTCTTTTCTCTCTTGACTCTCCATCAACCTCTGTAAAATAGGAAGGATAAATCCAGCTGTTTTTCCTGTACCGGTCTGTGCACTTGCCAAAATATCCCTGCCGGACAGTATTGCCGGAATCAACTCTTTCTGTATGATAGTTGGTTCGCTATAACCCCGAACAGTGAGTGACCGAACGATATCTTTTGATAATCCAAGGGAAGAAAATGACATGGCTGACTCTTTTAATGATCTGATTTGCTTTGGTATTATATCGAAAAGGAAAGGGGAAAGGGGAAAACCGACTTTCTCCTGCCAGATTGGCAAAAGAGAGCCTGAGTATTAGAATTGATAGGTTAACTGGAAAGAGAGACTTGACTCTGTGTGCTCTACAGTGGAAGGTCCGGTAAACATATTTCCTGTTGTCGGATCGACACCCACGATGGTATTCATCGTTGTGGTTGTTTTGGGGGCATAGACATAAGCTAAATCAAAAGCCAGTGCGTCAGTCAATGCATAAGTACCACCGACTGTATAATGATTTTCAGCAGTAGCAGGGAATCCCAGGAGGTTCATGAGATTAAGTGCATTGCCGCCTGCCTGTGCATAGTTGCCCGGAGCGATAACCTGCGGACCGCTTGGTGCTTCCGAAAGAGGATGTGAAGCATGATTGTAACCAAGTCGAAGCGCCCAATTGTCTTGCGTGTACTCATAACCAACTGCATAAACATCTTGATCTTCCCAGCCAAAATCCTGATATCCGATAGCATCCGACCATTGAATTTTCTTATAATCAAATGCAAAACTATGTTGCCCCATAATATAACCTATACCCACACCTATTTCAGCAGGCTGTTCCAGTATATTGCCCATCACGCCGGGGAAGATACCAAAATCCACAAAAGGTTTTGTCGCTACTGAGAGTTGATCACTATAATCCATCTTAATTCTTGATTTATAGACTGCGCCAAGTGTCAAACCTTCTGCACCAATATCAGCAAAATCATACGTTGCCCCAATACTGTATCCAAAACTCAAATCCTGAGATATACCGGTACCCACACTATTGCCTATAAAATCATTATAATTCATATCAAGGGCACCATACTGCAGGATTGGTGTCAAGGCCAAACTAAAACCAGAGTTTTTATAAGCAATTGGTATACCAAACTGCATCAACTGAACATTGGTTATCATATGCATATTTCCAGAATCCCTCTGATCTGTATGTGCATTGCGATAATCAACACCCATTCCTGCAGTTCCCCACATTCCGATACCAACAAACCAGTTTTCATTAATTCTATTGGCAATCGAAACAGAAGGGATGACATTTATATTTGCATCACTGTCATACATAGGTGCCTGCCCCATAGATGCACTGATATCGGGCATAAAAATAGTTCCGCCAAATGAAATTTCATGATTTTCTACCGAAGTGATCAGGGCAGGATTGACAAGTGTGGATTCTGCACCATGGCTAACAGCAATTCCCGTGCCACCCATACCTCTTGCTTTTGTACCTACCGCAATCAGTGTATCCCCATTGGTTGCATGCAATAGCGTGGATGCCATCAATGACAAAGTGATTGTATGTGCAGCTATCTTCGTGCTTCTTTTCATTCTAATCCTTTATTTTACAAATAATTTAATACTTATTCTATATATAATTTAAGATAAGTATTTTTAATAGTTTACTAGAATTATATTAAATAATGGTAATTTATTCTAATATTATTAAAAAAAGTTATGCGAGATAAATAATTGATAAAAAAGTAGCATATTTAAGGCAAAAGTAGGGTCGGAGAGAAGGACTCTCCGAAAAAGAGAGAAAGGAAAATTAGATTTTTGGTCCTGCATCAGAGAGGTTAAATTCGCTTCCGCTGGCATCATACCTATGAAAATTCTCCTGGAACATCGCTGCAAGTTTCAAAAGTGTTTCGTCATAGGCCTCTTTGCTTTCCCATGTATTACGAGGATTGAGGACTGTATTATCTTTCACGCCCTCAAGTGTTTTTGGGATGGCAAGGTTGAAGATATCCAATGTATCAAACTCTGCATCATTGATCGAACCATTGAGAATACCATTTATACAAGCTCTGGTATCTTTGATACTCATACGCTTTCCTACACCATAAGGACCGCCTGTCCAGCCTGTATTGACCAAATAGACATGGACATCGTGCTCGTCGATCTTGGTTCCAAGCAATTTGGCATACTCTGTTGGATGGAGAGGAAGGAATGCTTCACCAAAGCAGGCAGAGAATGCTGCAACCGGCTCAGTGATCCCAAGCTCAGTACCGGCAACTTTTGCTGTATATCCACTGAGGAAGTAGTACATAGCCTGCTCTTTGTTCAGCTTGCTGACCGGAGGCAGCACACCAAACGCATCCGCTGTCAGAAAGATGATATTATTCGGATGACCCGCCATTAAATTTTCTTTATGATTCTCGATATGCTCGATAGGATAAGAGACTCTGGTATTTTCAGTCTTCGAGCCATCACTATAATCTACATAACCATACTCGTCATGAACAACATTTTCCAAGAGGGCATTTTTGCGGATTGCACCATAGATCTCTGGCTCGCTTTTGGGATCAAGATCAATGACCTTGGCATAACATCCGCCCTCAAAGTTAAAGACACCATGATCATCCCAGCCATGCTCATCATCACCGATCAGTGCACGATGATGGTCAGTGGATAGTGTAGTTTTTCCTGTTCCGGAAAGTCCGAAGAATAGACAAACATCACCCTCTTTCCCGACATTGGCCGAGCAGTGCATAGCCATTTTTCCCTCTAGAGGCAGCCAATAGTTCATCATCGAGAAGATGCCTTTTTTCATCTCGCCGCCATACCAGCTGCCACCGATAACAGCAATATTCTCTTCTACATTAAATACAGCATAAACATTGGAGCGCAAACCATGCTTTTCATAATTTTTATTGACCGTTTTGCAGGCATTATACATAACAAAGTCCGGCTCAAAATCTTCCAACTCCTCCTCTGTAGGACGAATAAACATATTCTTTACAAAATGTGCCTGCCAGGCAATCTCAGATATAAATCGAATCTTTCTTCGACTTGCCAAACTTGATCCTGCATAAGCATCTATCACATAAAGATTTTTTCCTGAAAGTTGTTTTTGGGTTACTGTAAGGAGCTCTTCATAGATCTCTTTTTTGATAGGCTGATTTACGCTGCCCCAGGCAATATTCTTATTGGATGGTTCCTGGTCAACAAAATATTTATCTTTTGGGCTTCTACCGGTAAAAATTCCGGTATCAACCATTGCCGTACCGCTTGATGAAAGTTTAGCTTCATTCATGTTCATTTCATGCGCCTGAAGCTCATCATAACTCAGGTTATAAAAGACTCTCCCAATATTTTCAAGTCCCAGTTTATCAAGTCCCTTTGGTTGTTTGTTGCTCATAATTACCTCTTTTTATTTAAATATTGAGAGCAGCACACCTGCTGCTACTGCTGAACCGATAACACCTGCCACATTCGGACCCATAGCATGCATCAACAGTATATTGCCCGGCTTCTCTTCCGAACCAACTTTACTCACAACCCGTGCAGACATTGGTACCGCTGAAACACCGGCTGCTCCAATGAGCGGATTGATCGGCTCCTTAGAGTATTTGTTCATAATCTTTGCCATAATCACACCGGCTGCTGTACCTGCTGAAAATGCCAAAAGACCGATGATCATAATCCCCAATGTCTCAAACACAAGAAACTTATCTGCTGCCAGCTTGGAACCGACACCCAGACCCAGGAAGATCGTAACGATATTGATCAGAGAGTTTTGCATCTCATTCGAGAGACGATCAACCACACCAGACTCCTTGGCAAAGTTACCAAAAGTGAAGGCACCGATCAGAGGTGTAGACTCCGGCAAAATCAACATAGCAAGTGCCAGGACGAGAAGAGGAAAAATCAGCTTCTCAAGCGGATTTACTTTTCTAGTTGTCTTCATCACAATTTGACGCTCTTCTTTTGTTGTCAATGCTCTCATTATCGGAGGCTGAATCACCGGAACCAATGCCATATAGGAGTAGGCGGCAACGGCGATCGCA
Organism: Campylobacterota bacterium; assembly: GCA_034722775.1. Taxonomy (GTDB): domain Bacteria; phylum Campylobacterota; class Campylobacteria; order Campylobacterales; family Sulfurovaceae; genus SZUA-451. The sequence continues at coordinate 15,396 of JAYEOH010000034.1, forward strand.
CCCAGCATATCCGGTGCCAATCTGTTGGCGATAAAGATCGAGGTCGGACCGTCTGCTCCGCCGATTATACTGATTGCAGAAGCTTCCTGCAGTCCAAATCCTATCGCAACTGCTCCGACCAATGCTCCAAAGATACCAAATTGCGCAGCACCGCCAAGCAGTGCAGTTTTTGGATTTGAGAGCAGTGGGCCGAAGTCTGTCATCGCTCCGACCCCCATAAAGATCAGCAGAGGGAAGAATTCGTTGGCGATACCCATATTATAGATGATACCGAGCATGCCATGCTCTCCACCCATTCCTGCAAGAGGGATATTCGCCAGTAATCCCCCAAATGCAATAGGGATCAGAAGTAACGGCTCAAAGTTTTTGACAATTGCCAGATAGAAGAGTGTCAGTACGATAATAAACATGATCATACGACCCAGAGAGGACTCGAACCAGTTCATCTCATGCTCATAAGCCGGACCTTTCGGTTCAGAGGTTGTCTCTCCGTCACTAAAGTCAAAAAAGGCATTGATTCCTGTCGTACCCCAAAAGCTTACCGCCAGTTCAGACATACTTTTGGGAGTGTAGGAGCTCTCTTCGGCACTTTTTTGGGCGACTTCCGTATCAACAGGTGCCGCAGATCCGCTTGCATAAGCGACTGAACTCATTGCGACCAGCGCAAAGAGCAGCGAAATAAAAATCTTTTTAAACATCATATTACTCCATTGTAGCTAGAAGTTGTCCATCACTCACTGCGTCATTTACATTGACATCGACTGTTTTGATGACACCATCCTGCGGTGCAGTGATATCAATCTCCATTTTCATTGCTTCAAGGATCATGATCTTATCGCCCTCTTTCGCACTGTCACCCGGATTGAGCAGGATCTTCCAGACATTTCCCGGAGTCTGTGAATGCACTTCAACACCACCTTTGCCGCCTGACACTGCCGGTGTTGCCGGTGTTGCAGGAGCTGCAGCTTCTGTCACTTGAATATCAGCATTTCCTTCAGCTACCTGAACACTAAACTTCTTACCATCAACTACCACTGTATAACTTCCTGCCATATCTACTTCTCCGCTATTATTTTCTTCGCTCTTTTTTCTTACCATCAATGGGCCTTCACCCTTGAGGAACGCAATACCCTTCTTGTCACATGATGCACCGATAAAGATATTTTCATCAGTGACTTCCAATCCTTCATCCTCTAACACTTTAGTCCAGTGTGCAATCGACTTATTCTCGTCACGATCTGAAATATCGAGAGGGTTTTCAGTTGTTGGCTCAAGCTTGAGTTTTTTCTCAGCCAAAGCAACTATCTCAGGATCAGGCTTTACCGGTGTCTTGCCGAAATATCCAAGAACCATTCGTCCATATCCCGGAGCGATCTGCTTCCATGGACCGAACATCACATTGGCATAAGCCTGCTGCCAGTAGAATTGACTGACCGGTGTGACGGAAGTTCCATACCCGCCTCGCTCAACGACCTCTTTCATCGCTAATATTACTTCATCAAATCTATCAAGGTTACCACTGTCTCTCATCATCTGCGTATTGGCAGTCAAGGCGCCGCCTGGCATCGGCGAAAATGGTATCAGGGGAGATACCTGTGTCGCTTCAGGCGGGATCATATAATCCTGAAGGCATTTATGTAGTTTTTCTTCATATTTTAGAATCTTGGGCAACTCCAGGTCGCCCAAGTTATAATCCGTACCTTTTGTGGCATGAAGCATTGTCAAGATATCAGGCTGAGCTGTTCCTCCACTCACTGGAGAGGCAGCCATATCAATACCATCTGCCCCTGCTTCAAGTGCAGCCAAATAGGCAGCGACACTGACACCCGCCGTCTCATGGGTATGAAGTCTCAAGTGTGTATCTTTGCCCAAAAGCTTTCGCGCCATCTTGATCGTCTCAAAAACTTTATGCGGGTTGGATGTTCCGCTGGCATCCTTGAAACAGACAGAGTCAAACTCCAAACCGCTGTCGAGAATACTCTTCAGTGTTTTTTTGTAAAATGCTACATCGTGTGCACCTTCACATCCTGGAGGAAGATCCATCATCGTCACAACAACTTCGTGATTTAGACCATGTCTTTTAATACATTCACCACTATAAACAAGATTGTTTACATCATTGAGCGCATCAAAGTTTCGTACCGTTGTCGTGCCATGTTTCTTGAACATTTTGGCGAAAAGGTCAATCGTCTCACGACTGCCCGTATCAAGCATTACCGTATTGATTCCCCTCGAGAGAACCTGCAGGTTTGCATCAGGTCCAACGATTTCACGAAACCTGTCCATCATATCAAAAGCATTCTCCTGAAGATAGAAGTAAAGTGTTTGAAATCTGGCACCGCCGCCAAATTCAAAGTGTTTGATACCTGCCTCTTTCGCTGCCTCTACGGCAGGAAAGAAATCATCCATAAGAACCCGACCTCCAAAGACAGACTGAAAGCCGTCCCTGAAAGTGGTATCCATCACATCAATATATTTTTTTGCCATGCTACTACCTTCTTGTTATGATTTATTTTTTTTGAACTCTGTGATTGCGGCGATGATTGCAGCCGCTTTAGCTGAATCATCTGCTGCAGGAGTTGTCGTTTTAGCTGCCGGGGCAGCCTCTTTCTCCGGAAAATATTTATTGATAATCTTTGCCTGATACTTCATCACCTGAACCAACAATGCCAAAAAGAGGAAAACAACTGTCATCCCCAACAGCATAAACTTAAGACTTTCACCTACTAGACTTACTTCCATCAGATAACCTTCTTATAACTTTTATTTCCCAATTTTAAAACAATTTTGCTTGTTTCTACTTAAAGTATCTCCAAAACCATATAGAGCCCTGCTGAGTACATCCATTTCTACACTTTTTCAACGTCTTCTTCTGCGATGATTGCTGCGTGTTGATTTCTTCTCGTCCTTATAATTTTCCATCATTTTCTCAACCATATTTTGATCCAGACCAATCCTCTCTCCCGAACTGCTCTCTTCCCGACTCATCAACAATGAAATCGCTTTTTCCAGCAGAACTGCCTGATCCATCTCTGCTACTGCATTCAAAACAAGATCAATATCAGGATCTATATCACTGCTGCGTATTTTTTCGACAAGACTTTCGATTGATGCATCACTCAATCCATCTCCATTCTCGATCTGTGCCAGCCTCATCTCGGCACCCACCTCTTTCTGAATACGCTGTAACTCTTTGAACTCACCGGTAGAGACCAGCGTGATCGCCTGACCGCTTTTGCCTGCACGACCGGTTCTTCCGATACGATGCACATAGCTCTGTGGATCAAAAGGAATATGATAATTGAAAACATGGCTGACATTTTTGACATCCAGGCCTCGCGATGCTACATCAGTCGCAACCATAATTTTGATCTGCCCTCTTCTATAGCCCTTGATCACTTCATCGCGCTCCGGCTGCTCCATATCCCCATGCAGTCCTCTGGCATTGAAGCCCTGAGCTGCAAGATATTCGCTCAAACGATCTACCTCACGCTTCATACGACAAAAAATAAGACACTTGTTGGTATTCTCTGTTTCCAAAAGCCTCACAATCGCATCATCTCTCTCATTTTCATTGATGACATAATAGCGCTGCTCGATGATATTATTGGTTGTTGCCTCCTCATCGCCTACTACAGAGATAAATTCAGGATTATAGAGAATATCATCTGCCAACTCTTTGATCGGTTCGGGCATCGTAGCAGAAAAAAGCAGCGTCTGTCTGTTTTGCGGAATATACTCAAAGATCTCTTTGATCTCTTCCAGGAATCCCATATCGAGCATCTCATCCGCCTCGTCCAAGACTACTATCTCAGGATTGAAAACATCAATCTTGCCTTTTTTATAGAGATCCTTGAGTCTGCCCGGTGTCGCCACAACTATCTGAACCCCTTTATGGATCAGTGCGATCTGTCGTCCATACCCTACACCTCCATAAACTGTCAATGTTCTAATCCCGGCAAAACGCCCAAGATGATAGAGTTCATCACTCACCTGTGTCGCCAACTCCCTTGTCGGGGTAATAACCAGAGCACGTTCTATTTCGCCTTTGGCCAACTTGTCAAGCATCGGCAGACCAAAGGCTGCTGTTTTACCTGTACCGGTATGCGCCTGACCCACCATATCGTTACCGACCGCAATGATAGGAATCGCCATCTCTTGTATGGGACTCGGCTCTCTGAAACCTGCTATCTTAACCCCTTTGCGTATATCAGGGTGAAAATCAAACTCGTTAAATGTCATCTCTTGCCTTTAAGAACAGGAGGGTTCTCCTGTGAATGTCCAAAAATTCTTTTTGAACTTAAGTGAAACTCCCAAAAGAGCCTCTATAAATTCAAGAATATCTGTAGGGTCGATATTATCGACCACAAAAATGTATGAACCGAATGCGGTCGATAAATCGACCCTACAGTGTCATTAGCAAAATCACACCAAACACAATCCGGTAGATACCAAAAGGGACGAATGTAAAACGCTGAAGAAAAGCGAGGAAGAGTTTGATCGTTAGATATGCCACCGCAAAAGCAACAATAAAACCTATCACAAAAGCACCCCAGTTGGCATCGGCAAAATCCTGGTAGTGTTTTAGCAGATCATACCCGCTCACTGCTGCCATCACCGGAATCGCCAGAAGGAATGAAAATTCGGCACTGGTTTTGCGATCCATACCAGTCAATAAACCGCCTACTATCGTCGCCCCTGCCCTGCTCGTACCTGGTATCAAAGAAAAAATTTGTGCAAAACCTACCCAGAGTGCCTGCTTGTAGCTCACTGCTTCTACATCAGTTGTATGGCTCTCATCTTCTTTATAGTAGTATTCAACGACCAGAAAGACAAAACCTCCGATAATAAACATCACAGCTACCACTTCAACGGAGAAGAGGGTCTTGATCTGATCTTTGAAGATATATCCGATCCCGGCAAGAGGAAGAAATGCCAAGAGAAGTTTTTTCCATAAATCAATCTTGGAGAAAGAAATCTTGTCACGGTAGATGAGCATCACCGCAAGTATCGCAGCAAACTGGATGATCACCTCATACGCTTTGATCAGTGCGCTCTCTTCAATCCCCATAAATTCGCTTGCTATGATCATATGCCCTGTTGAGGAGATGGGCAGAAACTCTGTAAAACCTTCGATAATCCCTATAATGATCGCTTGTATAGTATCCAAATGAATCCCTAAATTAAATCATGCTGCTAAAGTAACTGCTGTCTTTATGCATCAACTCCTGCGGTGATCCGCTATCCACCACTTCACCGTTTTCAAGTACATATATCAACTCTGCACTTTTGATCGTACTGATACGGTGTGCGATCGTAATCACTGTCTTGGATGCCAAAAACTGCGCCAATGCGTCAAAAAGCCTCGTCTCTGTGTGAATATCCAGTGCCGAGGTTGACTCATCCAGTATCACCACTTTGGGATCACTCAAGACCATCCTGGCTATCGCCACACGCTGACGCTGCCCGCCACTGAGCTTGATACCATCTTTTCCAACCATGGTATCCAAGCCCTCATGCAAATACTCTACCACTTCGTCAAGCTGAGCGATATGAAGCGCCTTTCGGATCTCCTCTTCGCTATATGCATCTCCGAGCGTCAAGTTAAACAACATTGTATCATTAAAGAGTTTAGGATGTTGCAAGATGAGATGAATATTTGCCCGTATTGTTGCCAAATCGATCTCTTTCTCGGAAGCACCATTATAGAGTATCTCGCCTTCTGTCACCGGATAGAATCCTACGATGATATTTGCCAATGTCGTTTTCCCGCTTCCGCTTGCTCCTACGAGTGCCACTTTGGAACCATGAGGTATGGAGATTGAAACCGACTTGAGTATAGGCTTGTCGGGAAAATAGGAGAAGTTCAGATCAATTACCTCTATCGATGCAGAAGCCTGACCCTCAAAGGGGTTGACTGGATTTTTAACTTCCGGTTCACTCTTCATAGCAAAGATTGTATTGATGCGTTTGCAGGCGGCTTTGGCGTTGGCAAGGGCATATTGAAAGTTGATGATATCCTGTGTCGGTGTCATCATGATCCAGAGATACCCAAAGATCGCCAGCATCAGCCCTACACTCAGACTGCTATAGGCAACCGCGAGAATACTTACTGCGCGGAAGATTTCATATCCACCCAAAAAGACAAGAAAAGAGAAACGGATCGCTCTATCGCTTTTGTATCCAAACTCGATAGAGGTGTCTCTGAGTTCCTCTGCCTGATCATTGATCCTGGAAAAGAAAAAAACCTCTTTGTTGGCAGCTTTGATTTGATGAAAAAGCTCCAGGGTTTCATTGAGGGAAGATTGGAAAAGTTCGATGGCACTGTTCTCTTTTCGCTTTAGTTTTCCAACATTCCTCGCCAATTTGGCAGTGAAGAAGACAACGATGGGATTGGTGATCAGGATGAAAATTGCCAATTGCCAATCAATCAGCAGCAATATCACCGCAGTAAACAGCAGCGTCAATATTGAAATGATAAACTTGCTCACTGTGGTTCCAATGAAGCTATCTACTGTATTGATATCCGTAACGAGTTTAGAAGTCACCGCGCCGGGCGAAACCATCTCATACTCTTTTAGCGAAACTTTTTCGAGATGCTCTACGGCTCTCTTGCGAAGCTTGAAGGAGATATCTTTGGAGACGCCCAGAAAGGTCCTGACCTGAACAACATTGAGCAGGAAACCTATTGTACGCAGTACCAAAGTCAAGATAAGGAAAAAGAGGACATATCCGCTCAGGGTCATAACAAACAGATGATCCCTCACCCAACCTGTCATCTTGTCCCCATTGTGCAATAGCAATTCATCTACCAGCACAGGAATAAAGAGAGGAATCACCACTGTGATCAGCGTCGCAATGATCGCAACAAGATTCCCCTTGATCAGTGCATCTTTGTAATGTAAAGCTTCCTGAAGAATACCTTTGATAGTACACGATTTAGTGTTGATCATGTTGCCCTTTGTATTCGATATCTCCCATGCTATTTAGCAACAGTACCTCTGACACATCGTACATGATAGGTACGCTTCTTAGTGTAGGGTTCAGCCTCTCCATAACTCATAGAGAGTCGCCAGGCTTCTTCACCAGGATTATCGACGAAAAGGGTTGCTGTCCAAAATCTCTCATCACTGCGCATCTCAAATCCTCTCCTGAGTGCCGGACGATCCCGGGTCATGTCCACAATCGTATAAGCCTCCCCCAATGTCGGAAGACGCCAGTCATCAAAACCATCAAGTTTGAGATTATGGCAATATTTTACAGCCTCTTTATGCATCATCTCATTTTGAAGAACAGCTTGGTTATCCTGCCAGACAAGCCCTGTCTTATCGTCCTGCTTGGACGATGCTGCAGAGAGAAGTGTACCGGTAAGCGTCAGCATCAATAGTATGGATTTCATTTGCTCTCCTTTGAGGCTTGAGTCACAATGTCTTTGACGCAGCGAACGGTGTGATTGGTAGTCTTGTAGTTATAGTATGTCTCCCCTGTACGAAAATCAATCGTCCAGGCACGCGCCGGGGTGGGTGAAAAGTTTGTAGAAGTCCAATAAGTTCCTTCATTTGTAAAGCCAAAGAGAGGATTGATCGCAGGGTGGACAAGATTATAGTCCACAATAGAAAAAAGCTCTTTAAAGGTCGGCAGTCGCCACTTCTCCAACCCATCCAAAACAAGTTTATCACAATATAGGACAGCATCATCCCAATCTTC
>JAYEOH010000035.1:0-5326 GCA_034722775.1 Campylobacterota bacterium
AGGAGAGATAGCTTTTGGAGGTATAAGGCATCGTCAAAGAGATAGGATTATCTTGGGTATAATTAAAAACAAACTCTCTGTTCTCTTTGTGATAATCCAATACTCCAGAGGCTTGGGTGTGGGCTAAAACTTTCAGCATTTTGAGCCTTTTTGTTATTTACAGATAACATTATAGCATAATTAATAAAAATGTTAATTTATTTTAACACTATGGCGTTAAGAATAGTTTTTAAGCGATTCAAACACAAGCTTTCCATCGCGTACAACCCCTATCTGTTTCTGACAGGCAAGTGATGGAAGAGAAATATACTTCCCTACTGTTCTCCCCTCATGGTAATGCCCCTCGATAACCAAGTCTGCATCTCCATAATTTGCCAGAATTGCCTCTACTCTCTCTTCAAAATTCTGCATGGGATGACAGATATTCTTCTGTTTCATTTTGGCAATTTGCTGGTCTATGAGCCATTTGCCAAAAGGATTTAAAAGCTTGAAAAACCAACGGCTTCTCTGTATCCGGCAGTAGAGGTTATATTTCCAACCCAATGCATATCTATCACCATGCGAAAGCCCTGCCCGCTGATCACCTAACTGGAATATCACAGGTTGGGATTCGCGGGGATAGACTTTGATATACGGAAAGATCTCGGTTAGCAGAAAGTCGTGGTTTCCCTCAAAATAATATATTTCAAACTTCGTAGAGAGCTGCTGAAGTAACAAGATGGCTTCAGAAGAAAAAGACTGGATATAGTTGTTGTAGCCGAAGAGCAGATCGAAATTGTCGCCCATCAAAAAAAGCTGTGGAGTCACAATCTCTCCTGATTCGAGCTTTTTCAAGAGCATCAAAAACGCATCACCGTGATGAGGATAGTGGGAGTCCGCAACAAAAATTGCACCCTCTTTTATCTCTTTGGTTTTCGCAGTGTGGATATTTATTTTGGTCGATGGAATCGACCCTGCTGACTCTTCATTCTCCATTCTATCGCTTATGGCACATAAGCGATAGCAGGTATCCCCATCCCCTCATCATATCCGCACATCAGGTTGGCGGCTACGAGAGCTTGAGAGCTTGCACCACGCAGGAGATTGTCGATCGCAGAGTTGACGAAGAGTGCATTGCCGCTCGAAGCAGCATAGATATCACAAAAATGTGTCCCGGAGGTACTCTTGATATCAACCGGTTTTTCTCTAATACGAATAAAACGATCATTGGCATAGTGCTTTTTGAGTATCTCAAGCGGATCGATCTCTTCTTTCAGTGTCGCATAAACAGAGACCAATTCACCGCGCGTTGCCGGGATAAGATGAGGAACAAAATTGACATTCATCTTGGCACCGTGTATCTTCTCTATCTTCTCTGCGATCTCCGGCTCATGACGGTGCTTGAGCGCATTGTAGGCAAAGATATTATCATTGACTGTCACGAAATGTGTCGTCTCTGAGAGTTTTTTGCCTGCACCGCTCACTCCTGATTTGGCATCGACAAAGAGGGGTGCCGACGTATCGATATAAGGAATAAAAGGCAAAATTCCCAGCAGGGTCGCCGTAGGATAACAGCCCGGACCAGCAACTAACGGTGCCTGCTTGATCTCTTCACGATAATACTCGATCAATCCATAAGCAGCTGCATCGAGATGCTCCGTATCGGTATGTTCACAGTAGTGCTTCTCATAAGTCTCCAAGTCCAGACGATAGTCCGCCGAGAGATCGACGATCTTCGTTCCGAACTCCATCAACTTTTTTACAAATCCCATCGAAGCCTGATGCGGCAGTGCCAGAAAGACCAACTCGCAACTCTCCGCTACACTCGCAGCATCTGCTTTGTCTACCGGGAAGGTGATCACATCGACCAGTGAGGGGTGCAGTGCCTCGATGACCGTATCTCCTGTCGTCGTCGCCAAATAAGAGAGCTCAAACCCGGGATGATTAAACAACATTTTGATCAGCTCAAGCCCTGTATATCCACTCGCCCCTACAATACCAACTTTTATCATATAATCCTCTATTCTTTATTTACTTTGAAGCGATGACTATCTCTCGATAGACCACCTCTTCAACATCATACTGCTTCTTTCCCGAAGGCAGATTGGCAGTCACTTCATCTCCCTCTTCTTTGCCCAGAAGCACTCTGGCAAGCGGTGACTGGATCGAAATCAATCCTCTCTCAGGATTGGACTCCTGACTACCCACGATCGTATAGGTGGTCTCTTTCTCTGTCTCTTGATCCGTCATTGTCACTGTCGATCCAAAACTGATACGCTGATGCGGCAATGTCGAAGGGTCAACCACCTGAGCCCTTCCCACCAAATCACCCAATTCATTGATGCGTGCTTCCATCAATCCCTGCTTATCTTTGGCGGCATGATACTCTGCATTCTCTTTCAAGTCGCCCAACTCTCTGGCTTCGTCAATGATCTTGGCGATGATGCCTCTCTCTTCATTTTTGAGCTGATCGAGCTCTTTTGAAAGTCTGTCAAATGTAATACGTAACATCGGTTCTTTTTGCACTAAAATGTCCTTTTAGAGATCAACTCTGTAATAATGAGAAGTATTATACCAAAAAGGCTATAATTCAACCCAAATGATGAAATTTTAATTGAGGAAAAAAATTGAAGAAGATACTGATCACCAATGATGATGGCTATGAGTCCAAAGGACTGCATGCATTGATCGAAGCACTACGACCTCTTGGACAAGTTACAGTTGTAGCACCTGCGATGGAAAAATCTGCCTGTGGACATTCATTGACCCTGACCAGACCACTACGCTTTGTCGGTGTAGATGACGACTTCTATAAACTCGATGACGGGACGCCCACTGACTGCGTCTTCCTCGCTCTGCACAAACTCTACGATGAAGACGACAAACCGGACATCGTCATCTCTGGCATCAACAAAGGTGCCAATATGGGCGAGGATATCACCTACTCCGGAACCGCATCTGCTGCGATGGAAGCGGTACTTCAGGGTATTCCCGCGATCGCTATTTCTCAGGTCTGTATCGATAAGTGTCAAAATATCGATCTGCTGGGGTACGAACTGGCGAAAGAGACGATAGCGGATATTGTCCAGCGAATCCTGGATGATCGCTTCCCTCTGCCGGAGAGAAAATTTCTCAATATCAATATCCCTCCGATCCAAAGCAAAGTCTGCAAAGGGTACAAGATCACGCGTGCAGGAAACCGCTACTACGGCAATGATGCACAGGTTCACCGCAACCCGCGAGGAATAGAATATTTCTGGATCGGACTGCCACACCTTGACTGGCTCAATACCGAGGGGCATATCACTGACTTTGAAGCGATCAGTCAAGACTTTGCATCTATCACGCCTGTACATTTGGATATGACTAGCCATAACGACATCAAAACCCTGGAAGCCTGGCTGTGAGATACGAGCGTTGCCGAGTTCTTTTTGGAGATGATTTTGATGCACTTCAGCAAGCCAAAATCCTGATACTCGGCGTGGGCGGTGTCGGGGGATATGCTCTGGACTGTCTCTATAGGAGCGGCGTGACACATATCACCATCATAGATCACGATACCTATGACATCAGCAATCAAAACAGACAGATCGGCAGCGACGCGGTAGGTGCATCCAAAATAGAAACTTTAACCACACTCTACCCGGGAATCACAGCGATCCATCAAAAAATGGATATGACATGGGTAGCATCATTTGATTTCGACCCCTATGATCTGGTCATTGATGCCGCCGATACCACAAAAGTCAAGATAGAGATCGCAAAAAAGATTTATAAAAAACTTATTATGTCACTAGGCTCTGCCAAACGCTACGATACCAGCAAGATCGAAGTTGCTTCTATCTGGAAGAGTCATGGCGATGCTCTAGGCAGAAAGATTCGCAATGAACTCAAAAAAGCAAAATTTGATCGCAACTTCACAGTCGTCTTTTCACCCGAACAGGATCAGTGTCGAGAGAAAGGAAGCTGTGTCGCCGTCACCGGAGCTTTTGGTCTGACGATCTGTTCCGAAGCGATCAAGAAGATCATCAAGGGATGACCTGAAAAATCTATACCCCTATTTTTTATAAAAAAGTATAAGAAGCTTAGTATGCGATTACGATCATCTCTTTTAGTTCTTTAGTTACATATCCAAAGGACTCATCACTTTTCCCTTGTTCATCTCTGCCACGACATGGGTATAAACCATCGTGGTCTCTACACTTTTATGTCCCAATAATTCTTGAATACTTCGCAAATCTATCCCAGATTGAAGTAGATGAGTTGCATAGGAGTGTCTAAATATATGCGCAGTGACTCTTTTATGGATATTTGCTCCCATTGCTGCTTGCCTGATATTTCTACCAAGCGTTTGCTCATGTATATGGTGCCTTCTTACAACTTCACTTCGAGGGTCCTTCGAGACTTTTCTCATAGGAAACAAAAATTGCCATTTTGTTTCAAACTTTGCATTGGGATATTTTCTTTCTAATGCATGCGGAAGATAAACACTGCCATAGCCATCATCCAAATCTTTATTGTGTAATCCCTAAACATACTCTACTTGTGCCTGTAGTCGTTGCTTAATGGCTTGCGGCAAAGGAACGGTTCTGTCTTTTAGACTTTTACTGTCCTAAATATAAACTTTATCGAACCCAAAGTCTACATCTTTGATTCTTATGTTTAGTGCCTCGTTCATCCGCAAGCCACATCCATACATCAGATACACGATGAGCTGATATGTTCCAGTGAGATTGGCTATGACTTTTTTGACTTCGTCCTTGGTCATAACTACTGGTATATGCTTACGCTCCTGAGCCCTTAATGCTTGTATGTTTTCATCTTTCAGGGGTATGCCAAGCACTTGTGTATAAAGAAACAACAAAGCAGAAAAGGCTTGGTTTTGTGTAGTAGGGGATACTTTTCTTTCTATGGCAAGATAGGTTAGAAATGCCTCTATCTCAGTTTTCCCCATCTCTATGGGATGTTTTTTATTGTGATAAAATATATATTGCTTTATCCACCCAGTGTAACTTTGTTCTGTCTTTATGCTGTAATGCTTAACCCTAATTTTATCTCTAACGATATCCAACAATTTCTTTTTAATTTCCATCATTCCCTCCAAAAAATAGTCATACATTTTAAACTACTATTGACAATACTAACAAATAGTAATACATTTGGTTCAGATATTGGCTTTTTCTTTCGTAAAGTAACTTTGTAACTCTTCTAATTGTATACTTCTTTTCTGAAAATAGTTAAAAGTATCTCAAAATGTAATACTTTTCATAAATAGCCATACATTTTAAATGTATTTCTATTTATAGATTTTAAGAATAGTGATATATAATGTTCTTACAATAAATAG
>JAYEOH010000036.1:0-7992 GCA_034722775.1 Campylobacterota bacterium
GCTATTCGTTTATCTTCTCTTTGATCTCTTTTGCCAGTCGGCTGATTTTTTCTATTTTGTTTGTATTGCTCAGTGACTCATCCAGTAGGATCTTGATAAAAGCGGAACCGACGATCACGCCATCGACACCCTGGACTTTCTCTTTTGCCGTGTTTTCATCCACACCGAAACCAACATAGACAGGGGTCTGTGTAACTTTTCGGATATCCTCGATGACACGCTCCAGAGATTCTGATTTGCCGGCACCGGTGATACCGGCATAGGCGACGAGATAGATGAATTTATCTGCATTGCTGACCAGTTCGGCGATGCGCTCTGTGCTGTCGGTAGGCGCAACAAAATCTATGAGAGCAAGATTGTTTTCCTGCATCATCTTCTTGTATGGGCGTGCCTCTTCGAGAGGGAGATCGGGGATGATAAAACCGTTAACCCCGCTCTTTTTGGCTTCATCAATAAAGAGATCGAAGCCTTTGTGATAAAAGGGGTTGAAGTATCCCATCCAGAGTGTGTCGATCTCGGGTGCGATCTGCTGTGAAGCGCTGAAGAGGTGATCTATCTTGAAGCCGTTTTGCAAAGAGTGCAGACTTGCTTTCTCGATCACAGGACCATCTGCTACAGGATCAGAGAAGGGCATGCCAAGCTCCAGAGTATCGGCACCTGATTGGGCTAGTGACAGGGCAAGATCGATGGTGAATTCCAAGTCCGGGTATCCGGTCGTGATGTAGGCAACAAGATTTTTCAAAAATTCTCACTTCATAAACAATATTGTGATATTATACAAGAGATAAACTAAGAGTGTACATGGAGTGAGATGATGAGTCATAAAATAACATTAAAAAAACTTCAAAAGATGAAAGGTAAAGAGAAGATCGTCATGATCACGGCGTATGACGCCCTCTTCGCGGCAATTTTTGATCCGCATGTTGATATGATCCTGGTAGGGGATAGTCTCAATATGAGTTTCTCGGGACGAGAAGATACGGTATCGGCAACGATGGATCAGATGATCTACCATGCACAGGCAGTCTGCAGCAAAACAGAAAGAAGTTTTGTTTTGTTCGACATGCCTTTTGGCAGCTATTCCGACAAGGAGACAGCGCTCCAAAATGCGATTCGTGCCTATCGGGAGACCGGTGTCGATGCGATCAAACTTGAGGGCGGCAGGGAGAAGGCGGAGATCATACGCTACCTGAGCGACAATGCGATCGCTGTCTTCGGACATATCGGACTCAAGCCACAGAGTGTACGGAGTGAAGGCGGCTATTCGATCAAAGGCAAGAGCGAGGCGGAGAAGCAGGAGATCATCGAAAATGCACTGCTTTTGGAAGAGGCAGGTGCCATAGCACTGATCATCGAAGGAGTGAAGCCGGATGTGGCAGAAGCAGTAACGGCAGCAGTCTCTATCCCTACGATAGGGATCGGTGCGGGAGTGGAATGTGACGGGCAGGTTTTGGTCTGGAGTGATATGCTGGGATTTTTCGATGAGTTTATGCCAAAATTTGTCAAGCAGTATCTGGATGGCGGCTCGTTGGTCAAGGAGGCGGTGCAGAACTATGCCTCAGAAGTGAAGTCGGGTGCATTTCCCAATGAAAAATACACATACTGAGGATCAGAATGACTAATATGATTGCGGTCAAATAAGCTATGGAGAGAGTAGTTGAGATCGAGCGTTTCGAAGAGGAGAGTTCTTATGAGATCACACTCCGTCCGAGCAATTGGGATGAGTATATCGGACAGGAGAAGATCAAAAAAAATCTTAAAATCTTTATAGAGGCGAGCAGGAGACGGGAGGAGGCACTCGATCATATCCTCTTTTTTGGTCCTCCGGGTTTGGGCAAAACAACACTTGCCAACATCATCTCCTCCGAAATGGATGCCAATATCAAAACAACATCGGCACCTATGATCGAAAAGGCGGGTGATTTGGCGGCACTGCTGACCAATATCGAAGAGGGTGATATTCTATTTATCGATGAGATTCACCGTATGAGCCCGGCGATCGAAGAGATACTTTACCCGGCAATGGAGGATTTCCGCCTGGATATTATCATCGGGAGCGGACCTGCTGCGCAGACAGTGAGGATCGATCTGCCCCGTTTTACCCTGATCGGCGCAACAACACGGGCGGGGATGCTCTCAAGTCCCTTGCGGGAACGCTTCGGGATGCACTTTCGTATGCAGTTTTATACACCCGAAGAGCTGGGAACTATCGTGGAGAAAGCCTCTCTGAAACTGGACAAACCGGCACAGGGACTTGCATCCAAAGAGATTGCCGGACGAAGTCGCGGAACACCAAGGGTCGCTCTGAGACTGCTTCGCAGGGTGAGAGATTTTGCCGAGGTAGCAGATGAGGGAAAGATTGAACTCAAGACAACACGCTACGCACTTGATGAGCTGGGTGTCAATCATCTGGGCTTCGATGAACAGGATATTCAACTGTTGGAGTTTCTTGTCAGTGCAAAAGGAAAACCGATAGGTTTGAGTACGATTGGTGCTGCTTTGAGTGAAGATGAGGGGACGATCGAAGATGTGATAGAGCCCTATCTCCTCGCAAATGGCTATATCGAGAGAACTGCCAGAGGACGCATCGCGACACAGAAGAGCTATGAACATTTCAGACTGGCAATGCCAGGTCAAGAGGGTCTCTTTGAATAGAATTAATCATGTGATCCTTATTTTGTTTGTTTTGGCATTGATAGGGGCATATAGTATCTATCAGCCTTTTTTGATCTCTATGGCGGTGGCGATGCTCTTGACAATGGCGACTTACAATCTCACCAAAAAATTAAGCAAAAAGTTCAGTTCAAGAAAAATAGGTGCCTTCGTCATGACGGTTGCCCTGGTCTTCATCATTTTTGTTCCTATCATCTATATTACGACAGCCGGGATAGAATATCTCGCAAATCTTGATATGGAAACACTCAGAGAGATGATCCATTCCGTCAAAGGCTCTCTTGAAAATATCCCTTATATTCAAGATGGACTCGATAAATACTTCAGTGAAGAGAAGATACTTCAGGGTATTCAAGATTCAGCCAAGTACCTTACTTCGATTGGAAGTGCAGGGATTGGATTTATGAAAAATATGTTTTTGGTGATCCTCTTTTATTTCATCATCAATCTCTACGGGGATCGTCTTTTTGATCTTATTCGCAGTCTCATGCCGATATCTCGCATCAAAAGCACCAAGATGATCCATGAGATCTCCTCTACGATGGAAGTAGTCTTTTATTCCACGATTGCTACGGCAACACTCGAAGGGCTGCTTTTTGGGATATTTGTGAGCAGTTTTGGCTTTAACGGCCTGCTTCTGGGCTTTACCTATGGCTTTGCCTCTTTGATACCTGTGATAGGAGGTGCACTGGTCTGGGTACCGGTAGCTCTTTATAGCTGGAGCCAGATCGATACGCATACTGCCTGGATGATCGCAATTTACTCGGTGGTGATGGTCTCGATCATTGCTGATACATTTATCAAGCCTGTGATCATCAAAGTGATCAAAGAAGATCTTCTCAAAAGCGATATAGAGATCAATGAGATGGTGATCTTTTTTGCCATTTTGGCAGGAATCAGCAGTTATGGAATATGGGGAATGATCCTGGGTCCGGCGATCACCGCATTTTTTATCGCTATGACAAGGGTTTATATCGAATACAATAATGAGCAAGGCAGCAATTAACTGACACTCTTGTTTGTTGAGAGTTTTTGGATCACAAAGTAGAGTCCGATAGAGAGTGCTATCATCAAGAGACTCATCACTTGCCCCATACTCATCCATCCGCAGCAGATAAAACCGAGCTGGGAATCAGGCTCTCTCCAGAACTCAGCTATGAAGCGTGCGATACCATAGAGGCTTCCATAGAGCGGAAGAAGTTCACCGTCAAAGCGTTTATGAGTTCTGTAGAGATATATCAGAGCCGCGACAATAACCCCTTCGATCAGTGCCTCATAGAGTTGGGAGGGGTGGCGCAGTACGCCATCGACATAGATGCCCCAGGGGAGGTCAGTTGCCCTTCCGATGAGCTCCTGGTTGAGAAAATTGCCAATTCTTCCGAAGATGTATCCGATAGGTACAGCCAAGCCTACGACATCGAGAAGCATAAGGATCGAATCACGATGTTTGCGCCCGAAGAAAAAAGCAGCGATGAGTGCACCGAGAATGGCACCATGATAGCTCATCCCGCGAATCCCGACAAACTCTCCATTGACAAATGGATTGAAGATTTGCCAGGGATGGGTGAGATAGTAGGAGGTGTGCGGATCATAAAAGAGGATATACCCGATCCTGGCACCCAATATCACACCGATCTCTATCCAGATGAAAAAGCTGTCAATGGTAGCCTCTTCTATCGGCATTTTGTCTTTTTTGATGATATATTTTGCAAACCAGAGTGCGCTGAGCAGAGCGAGAACATACATGATCCCATACCAGTGCACAGAGACAAAACCAAAATTAACTGCTACGGGGTTGAAGTGGTCATAAACATGGTTCCAGTAATTCATCAATGCTCCGGGTTGAACCCGAATATCCGGGTTTAAAAATGAAAATCTTATTATACTATGATGATCTTGTATTTCTTCCTTTGATTTGGTATAAGTTCTCTCTCCTAACACTTTGTCAAAGTTGCAGCCAAGTTTCCATTTACTCTCAATTAATGCCCATCTCCTACAATGCAGAGATAAGCCCGAACGATACAATCTTTATCGTATCGTTGGGAAAATATCCTACAAAGGAAAAACTATGAAAAAGCTTTTACTTCTATCAGCCATCACAGCCCTCTCGCTCTATGCCGGCAGTATCACTTTCGAAAATGCGCCCGTCAACCCTTTGCATAAAGTGCCGACATCGGCTAATGAAATTTTGTCTTTCAATAGCACGATTGAAAAGACACTCAACACGGTTGTCAATATATCGACAAAAAAACATGCAGCAAAGAGCGGCGGTGCCAAATCGATGGGAAATGAGCAGCTATATCGCTATTTTTTCGGTCCGGGAAATCGACAGCAGATTCCCAAAGACCGGATGCGGCGTGCACTGGGATCAGGCGTGATCCTCTCTGCAGATGGTTATATCGTTACCAATAATCATGTAGTAGCGGAGGCAGATGAGATCACTGTGACGATGAATGGGAACAAAAAAGAGTACAGTGCCAAACTGATCGGTGCGGACCCGGGATCTGATTTGGCGGTGATCAAGATCGAAGCAACAGGCCTTCAGCCAATCACATTGAGCCGAGCCAAAGATATCCACCTGGGAGATGTCGTCTTCGCGATTGGAAATCCTTTTGGAGTGGGAGAGACAGTAACACAGGGGATCGTCTCTGCACTCAACAAGCACTCTATGGGGATCAATCAGTATGAGAACTTCATCCAGACCGATGCCTCGATCAATCCCGGCAACTCCGGAGGAGCATTGGTGGATAGTCGAGGTGCCCTTATCGGTATCAACTCTGCGATCATATCCCGAAGCGGCGGCAACAATGGCATAGGGTTCACTATCCCTGTTGATATGATGCGTGATGTGGTCACCAAGCTCATCGAGGATGGCAAAGTCAATCGAGGCTATATGGGTGTGGTGATCTCCAAGGTAACAGAGCAGATGAAAATGCTCTATGAGCATAAGGATGGTGCGGTGATTACGGATGTGCAGGCTGACAGTGCATCGGAGAGTGCAGGCCTCAAGAGAGGAGACCTGATCTACGCTGTGGACGGCAAGAGAGTCGATTCGCCCAGTTCGCTTCAGCATCTGATCGCGTCACTCAAGCCCAATACCAAGGTAGAGATCTCTATCGAAAGAGATAAAAAAGAGATGAAAGTGCCGATGACATTGAGCGACAGAGAGGGAAATGCAGGAGTAAACGAG
The DNA here is from genome assembly GCA_034722775.1 of Campylobacterota bacterium. Lineage (GTDB taxonomy): Bacteria > Campylobacterota > Campylobacteria > Campylobacterales > Sulfurovaceae > SZUA-451. The sequence goes on from JAYEOH010000036.1 coordinate 5,864, forward strand.
AGTGCTTTCAAGGGAATGACCCTCGTCCCTATCGACAAAAACATCAGAAGCCGTTACCGTATACCGGTGAGTATCGATGGTGTACTGATAACACAAGTTGAGCCGGGCAGCCAGGCAGAAAAAGATGGTTTTCAAGAAGGAGATGTTATGATTCAAATTGAAAACCACACAGTTGCATCACTGGATGATGTGACGCAGGCGTTGCGGAAGAGCCGTAAGGGTCCCAAGCGCGTTTATGTCAATCGAAACGGCGTGATTGTCCTATTGGTGGCAAAGAAAGGATAGATTATTATTAAAATATTGATTATTGAGGATGACCCCGAACTATCACTCATCCTTACCAACTACCTCACAAAGTATGATATGGAAGTGATCGGCGCAGAAGATCCCTATATCGGTCTTTCGCTGCTGACTCAGCATGATTTTGACCTGGTGATTCTTGACTTGACCCTTCCGGGAATGGATGGGTTGGAGATGATCCCCAAGATCAGGGAAAACTCTATGATTCCGATCATTATCTCTTCAGCTCGTGATGATATTACCGACAAGGTGATCGGTCTGGAGCGCGGTGCAGATGACTATATGCCAAAACCTTATGACCCGAGAGAGCTTGTGACCCGGATCAAAACAATACTTCGCCGAACCCACACAGCAGAGAGTGTGAAAGAAAATGGAAAAGATATCTTCAAAGTCGACAAGAGTTCAAGAACAGTCATTTTCAAAAATAAAATGCTCAGCCTGACTGCTGCAGAATATGATGTGCTCTCTATGCTGGTAGCTCATCGAAATGGCTCAGTTTCACGGGAACAGCTTCTCTATGAGAGTGAGCATATCGATGATGACAGCTCGGTGAAGAATATTGATGTGATTATTTCACGAATTCGGCACAAAATCGCTGCAATCGACAAGGATAATATCTACATCAAACCGATCAGAGGGGTAGGATATCTGCTGACCACCAATATATGAGAAACCTCTCCGTCACCACTTTTATCCATATTCTCTTCACGCTGGCGATTGCGATATTGCTGGTCACTTTCCTCTTCTTCGTCTCTTGGAACAAAGATCGAATAAAGATTGAAGAGATCAATCACTACAAACTGATCGCAGATGCTTTTCTCTCCAGTGTACAGCTTAATCCGACAGAAGAGAAGCTGGAAAAATTTTACAAAGATTTCTCTGTTAAACCGGTCTCTATGGAAGAGGCAAAAGAGCAGATATCCAAACAGGGCAAGACAGTTTTCGGAGGCAAGTCGATCTATGGGCAGGTGCGGGTTTTTGAGATCGGAGGGCAGCACTATATCTATGTGCAGCGTCTCGGATATAACCTGATGCTGGAAGATGCACGACCCAAAAATTATAATTTCGGGATTGCATCGGTAGTCGGTATCTCCCTGATAGCTTTGCTTCTGCTGCTCTATTTGGCTATTTTGAAAAAGCTCTATCCTCTCAAGCGCCTCCACAGGGAGATTGAGCAATTTGCGGCAGGAGATATGGATGTTAATATCTCTTATAAATATGATGATGAGATTGGAAAGATCGCCAAGAGTTTCGATGATGCTATCATGCATATCAAAGAGTTGATTACTTCAAAAAACCTCTTTATGCGCAATATGATGCATGAACTCAAAACTCCGATTACCAAGGGGCGTATCGTTGTAGAATCGATCGATGATGAGATGATCAGGGGAATTTTGGTGCGTGCTTTTGAGAGAATGAATGAACTTATCAATGAATTGGCACAGGTAGAGCGTGTCACAACCCGTAATTTCGAACCGATCATGGCGTCCACGACGCTACAGGAGGTTGTGGGTGCAAGCCAGCATCTTTTGATGGCGGACAAGGGAAGAGTCTCTGTCGAGATTGACAATTTTGCACTGCATACAGATGGAAAACTGCTTGCACTGGCGATGAAAAATTTGCTTGATAATGGTATAAAGTACAGCAGCGACCGTCAAGTCCTGCTGAGAACAGTTGATGATAAAAGGATTGAGATTGTCTCCAAAGGCGAACATCTCAATCATCCGCTATCTTACTACACCGAACCTTTTTCCCAGGAGGAGAAGCGCAGCAGCGGATTTGGACTGGGGCTTTATATTGTGCATAGTGTCTTGAAAAAACTTGGATGT
>JAYEOH010000036.1:8092-12640 GCA_034722775.1 Campylobacterota bacterium
CAATTACGCTTTCAGTGCTTCTGCTATGAGCTCCACCGGATTTTTGAATATTACATCCACCTCAGCCTGATGGAGTGAATTGCTGATCTGCATACGGCAGGCGCTGCACTCTGCGCTGACGATTTTGGCACCTGTCTCCTCTATCATCGCAGCTTTCGGTTTGCCTGCGGCTTCGGCAAAGTGGTATTTTTCTGTTTGCAGGGTCACGCCGCCAAAGCCACAGCATCGATTTGGGTCGCTCATCTCGGCAATAGTATAGTTTTGAGAGAGGAGTTCTCTGGGCTCCTTGTGGATACCCTGAACTTTTTTGGCGTGACAGGCATCGTGATAGGTGATCGTCTCCATAATCACCCCGTTGATGCTTTTGCCCTTGGCTGCAAGCCGCTCTTTGAGGTCCGTTTCTCTCTCCAGCCACTCCGTCGCCATAAAGATTTTTTCATTTAGTTTTTTGGCACGCTCTGCCCAGTCATGCATTCCCCGGTTGTTGAGAAATATTTCCCAATCATGCTTGATCATCGCAGAACATGTTGCTTCCGGGATGATGATCGCTTCGACATCATCGATAAATGTTTCAAAATAGGCAATATTCTTTTTGGTCAAAGTCTCTACTGTGTAAAAATCTCCCGTGAAATAGGCAGGGGCTGAGCAGCATAGCTGGTCTTTGGGGATAAAGGCATCGATACCTAATTCAGATAATATATCAATAAGGCTATCACCGATCCCTGTATAGTTGTAGTTTGCCAGGCATCCTATGAAGATCGCTACGCGCCGTTTGCCGCCATGAGGTACCTCTTCGGGATAGCTGTTGAGAAAACTTGTTTTTCCCAGTGAGGGAAGAAGCCTGCCGCTTTTGATGATGGGAATGGGAAATCGTGGGATCATACCGCCTCGTTTAGTATCATCCTTAAAGCCGCAGGTGCGGAAGGTGTAGCCCAGCTTCATCAGGATATCCATCAATTTGCGATGCCTCAGAAGTGTGAAAAAAGCTTTCTTGAACCATGCGATCCCAAACTTCTCTGCGATATCTGCCCGTACCTCTTCGATGACCATATCGGTTGCCAGGTCATTTGGGCAGACATCGACGCAGTTGGTACAGAGAAAGCAGCTCTCAAAGATCCCTTTGGCTGTTTTGTCCAGCTCCAGATCCCCTCTTTGGTAGGCACCCAGGAGATCGATGAAGCCGCGCGGAGAAGTGACTTCGTCGGGATTGATCTGATGGATTGTGCAGACAGGGATACATTTCCCGCACTTGATACAGTCATCAGATGTTGCGGTAAAGTTAAAAATGTCTTCTATTTTTTTACTCATGTTTCCTCTTGCTTTTTTACTTCTGCTGTGTCGCCTTGTAGGGTGTTGTGCCCTCACAACACCTTTTAAGTTTTACAGCGTGTTGTCAGGGGACAACACCCTACGGAATCCCAAAACTTATTGCGATCAAACTGTTTTCGAGAAACTTTTCTTGCTGCCGCCATACTTGCCCATATAGGCATCAAACGGCATCGCGATATTTCTGATCAGCAGAGTTCCTGTGGGACTCACTGCGATCTTTTCATTCGTAATCGTCACAAGATCACCCTCGACAAACTCCTCCAGCTCTCTCAGTTCCTCAGCGAAATAGTCTTGAAAAACGATACCAAACTCATTTTCAGCCCGTCTGATATCGATAGAGAAGTTTGCCATCAGCTCCATGATGACTGCCTTTCTGAGTGTGTCATCTTCGCTCAGCTCTACACCACGCTCAAAAGGGAGCTTTCCGGCATCCAGCGCTGCTTCATAAATACTCATATCTTTGGTATTCTGAGCATAATAACCGCTCCCTTCACCGATACTGGTCAGTCCTATGCCGATGAGGTTGGCGCCGCCTTTGGTTGTGTAGCCCTGGAAATTTCGATGCAGTTCGCCTTTTTCAATAGCAGTGAAGAGTTCGTCTTCAGGTTTGGCGAAATGATCCATCCCTACCATTTTGTAGCCGTTTCCTTCAAAGAAATCAATAGTATACTGGAGAATTTGCAATTTGACATCCGGGTTTGGCAGGGTAGTTTCATCAAACTTTCGCATCGTTTTTTTAAGCCATGGCACATGAGCATAGTTGAAGATAGCCAGCCTGTCCGGCTGCAGAGAAAAGGCAAGTTCCAGTGTCTTTTGGAAACTTTCAAAAGTTTGGTAGGGGAGTCCGTAGATCAGGTCCACATTGATACTCTTTATTCCGTAGCCCCGTGCCAGATCGACTGCAGCTTTGGTCAACTCATAGGGTTGGATGCGGTGGATCACCTGCTGTACTTTGGGGTCAAAGTCCTGCACGCCAAAGCTGATACGGTTGAAGCCGTGCTTTTTGAAGACTTTCATCTGATCTTCATTGAAAAATCTTGGATCGATTTCGCAGCTGATCTCGGCATCATCACTCCAATTGGTAAATTTTGATTTGATGTAGCTGACGATCTCATCGAGCTCAAATGCTTTATAAAAAGTCGGTGTTCCTCCGCCAAAGTGAAACTGTATCACTTCACGCGTCGTGTCGAGGTGAGCTGCAAGGATATCGATCTCTTTTTTCAGATACTCGATATAGCGGTTCAGCTTCTCCTCTTTGGAGGTGAAAACCACATTGCATCCACAGAAGTAACAGGCACTTCTGCAAAAAGGGAGATGGATATAGAGGGAAAGTTTCTCTGTACCCTTCTCAAGGTACTTGAGGTAGCTGCCGTAGTTGAATTTTTCATCAAACTCCAGTGCTGTGGGGTAACTCGTGTAGCGAGGTCCGGGTTTGGAATATTTACTGAATTTGTCTAAATCTATTTTGCTCAAAGGGGTTTCCTTAATGTTTTTGTATTTTTTAGTTATTGTATCTCTCTTTGTTCATTTTCTTTAATTACTCATTACTAGCTACTCATTCCTCATCACTTCGATGAGTATCCAGCCATACCATCACACCTTTCTGCGCATGGAGGCGGTTTTCTGCTTCGGAGAAGATCACTTCTGCATATTTCTCAAAAGTCTCTTCGCTTACTTCATATCTACGGTATGCAGGGAGACAGTGGAGGAAGATCGCATCTGGTTTTGCCAGTGACATCATCGTCTCATCAATCATGTAGCCGGAGAAATCCGCCACACGCTTCTCCTTCTCTTCCTCCTGACCCATTGAGACCCAGGTATCAGTGGTGACGACATCGGTACCGGCTACAGCTTCCTGCGGGTCATTACCGATGATGATCTTTGCACCGCTCTCTTCGGCAAAATGCATGGCATCGGCAACGATATCTGCATTGCACTCATATCCTTTCGGTGTTGCGATGCGCAGTTCAAAGCCCAGTTTAGCAGCCAGCATCAGCCAGGAGTGCGCCATATTGTTACCATCCCCTACATAGGCACAGATGGGATTGTCTCCTTTGTTCCATTCGAGCATCGTGAGGTAGTCGGCCATCAGTTGTACCGGGTGGTACTCATCTGTCAAGCCATTGATGACGGGAACCTTTGAGTGTATGGCAAACTCATCTAGTTTCTTCTGGGAAAAGGTTCGGATCATTACCATATCTACCATACGGGAGATCACCCGCGCCGTATCCTTCATCGGTTCGCCGCGTCCGAGCTGGATATCATTGGAGGAGAGGAATAGCCCGATCCCGCCGAGCTGATAGATTCCTGTCTCAAAGCTCACACGCGTCCGAGTCGAACTCTTCTCGAAGATCATGCCGAGTGTCTGATGCTCCATATAGGGAACATACTGTTTTCTCTTTGTCTGGGCTTTGATCTTTTGCGCCAAAGTGATCATCTCCAGGATCTCTTCTTTATCGAAATCTCTGAGTGTCAAAAAGTGTCTCATTTGAGCCATCCTCATACGGCAAATAGCGCCGTGAAAATTAGAAGAGAATATTTTAACATAAAAGAGGTTGTAATTAGTAATAGTGGCAGGTTTTTCTTTTGAATCTATGTTAAAATACATACAAAACAAGTGATTATAGGCAAAATGACAGCACCTTATACTTTCAAAACCCTCTACGATCAGATCAAGTCCCAAAAGCATGATTTTTGGCGCACCAACTTTTATGGGATCGGTGCGACACTGCTCCTGCTGCCGATTCCGATGCTGATACCGCTTTTGATCGATGAAGTGCTGCTGGGGCATCCCGGTAAAATGACAGAGTTGATCTCCGGTTTTTTTGGCTCTTCGGAGACTTGGGTCTATATCACTGCAATATTGGTGTTGGTCTTACTGCTGAGATTTCTGGCTTTTTTTCTGAATAATCAAAAAACTTTTTATGCCACGAAGATCACCCAAAAGATCAGTTATCTATTGCGTCATCGTATCCTGCATCATCTCGAGCGGGTTTCACTCTCTGAATACGAGACACTCAAGTCCGGCGGTATCGCCTCCAAAACCCTGCAGGATGTGGAGAGTGTCAGCGGGTTTGCCGGGCAGGTAGTGACGACAGCGCTGAGTGCTGCCCTGATGCTGGTGGGGATCGCTTCGATTATGCTCTGGATGAATTGGGTATTGGCACTGTTGGTTTTTATGCTCAATCCGCTATTTTTGGGCTTTTCCCGAATCCTGGG
>JAYEOH010000036.1:12740-22574 GCA_034722775.1 Campylobacterota bacterium
CGACAGCGCTGAGTGCTGCCCTGATGCTGGTGGGGATCGCTTCGATTATGCTCTGGATGAATTGGGTATTGGCACTGTTGGTTTTTATGCTCAATCCGCTATTTTTGGGCTTTTCCCGAATCCTGGGCCGCAAAACAGGCGAGCTATTGCGTCGTCAGCATGAAGCTTATCAGCTTTATCATGAAATGCTCAATGAAACATTGGAGCTCTTTGTCCAGGTGCGTGCAAGCAACCAGGAGCGGAACTTTTTTGCTATCCTTCAGGGGCGAGCCAAAAAGATCGAGTCAGCATCTCTGGACTATGGGTACAAGGCTTCTGTAGCACAGAGTTCTTCCGCTCTTCTGACGAGTACAGTGGTCGATATCTTTCGGGCACTGGGGATTGCTGCAGTAGCGTATTCGGACTTGACGATCGGGATGATGATCGCATTTCTCTTTTATCTCTCAACACTGGTCGCACCGATACAGCAGTTGATGGGGCTGGTCATCAGTCATCAGAGCACCAGGCCGGCAATAATGCGCATCAATACTCTGCTCTCACTTTCTCAGGAACCGCACTATCCGCACGAAGCTGATCCTTTTGAAAGCAGTGAGACTACTTCCGTGGAGTTGAAGAGGATCAGTTTTGCCTATAGCAATGGCAAACAAGTGCTGCACGATATTAGTCTCAAGGCAAAATCAGGGCAGAAGATAGCCCTCATCGGTGCCAGTGGGAGCGGGAAGACAACGATCGCTCAGATTATGGTTGGTTTTTACCCTTCACACACCGGAGAGATCCTCTATGGCAATGTTCCCATAGAGCAGATCGGCTTGCCTGTCGTGCGAGACAATGTAGCATTGATGCTGCAGCAGGCACTCTTTTTTAACGATACGATCCGTATGAATCTGACACTCTCCGGAGAGAAGAGCGACAGAGAAATCTACGAAGCATTGAAGGCTGCACAGTTGGAAGGTTTTATCCTCCAACTGGAAGATGGATTGGAAACACCTATCGGTAAAAATGGTATCCGTCTCTCCGGCGGACAGCGTCAGAGGCTTGCCATCGCAAGACTTATACTCTCCGACCCAAAGATCGTCATCTTTGATGAAGCGACCTCCGCACTGGATAACGCAACGGAGTTTCATCTCTATGAGACACTGGCACCATTTCTCAAGGGGCGAACGACCATTATCATCGCACACAGAACGACAACCATAAAACAGGCTGATTATATTTATCTTATAGAAGAAGGCAAAGTGAAGGATGAAGGCTCTTATGGCGAGCTTCAGGGAAAAGGTTTGATCAGGGAGGATTTTGACCATATATAATGTTTGACATTCTTTTATAGTTATGATAATATAACTTTAATATTATGATAAAGGATTCCCAATGTTAGAATATGGTATTAAGGCAATTACAACAAATCCTACACTTATCACCAAAGCCAGTGAGGTTATTCGTTTGGTTGATTCAAGAAATCATCATACGCGAGCTTTTGTTATTCCTGCTATCTATGAGGATGAAATAAAAGATTTTTTGAAAAAAATAGAATATAAAAAATGGGTAGAAGAGAAAAAACAGCTCTTAGAGAGAGATAATGAACAAGATAATTCTCCTGAAGAGTTAATGGAGAAAGGGTGGGGTACTATAGAGGATTACTTAAATGATCAAAGGTGATATATTTTTAGCTGATTTTGGGAAGAGTAAAAATAGTTTTGAATTTGGAAAAAAACGACCTGTATTGATCTTCCAAACTGATAAGCTGAATCTGGCTGTTCAGGAGGGGATATATGATTATTTCCTTGTCATACCTCTCTCTACGAAAAAAGATATTGTTACAGATGAATTTCGCTACAGGATTTCCAGGAGAGAGATGCTGCGCGAGGAGAGTTATGCGGTCTGTAATTCCATCTGTTTTTTGCCGAGAGATGCACTACAGGAGAAGATAGGAAGTCTGAATGCAAGAGAGTGTCTGCAGATAGAATCTATACTAAAAAATCTATTTGATATGACTTTGTAAAAAAGAATTTTGATAATCTATAAATATTGACATGTACGTTATATTGTACTATAATATGTACATAAAATTAGAAATAAAAAGGATTTATATGCAAGTTGTTAGTTTAACAGAAGCTCGAAATAACCTTAAAAGTGTTTTTGATGCGGTCTATAAAGATCATGATGAAGTCGTCATTCACCGCAAGGGTAAAGAAAATGTTGTGATTATACCTTTTGATGAGTATAATGCGATGAAGGAGACACAGTATTTGATGGGTTCACAAGCAAATAGAGAGAGATTACTCTCTTCTCTTAATGAATTACGGGAAAACGGTGGTACAGAGAGAGACTTGATTGAATGAGATTGATCTGGAGTGAAAAGTCTTGGGAAGATTATCTCTATTGGCAGGGACATGATAAAAAGATTTTAAAAAAGATCAACAGTCTGATAAAAGATATCAAAAGAGAACCCTTTGATGGTCTTGGTAAGCCAGAACCGCTTAGATATGAATTGGCAGGTTGTTGGTCCAGAAGAATCACAGATGAACATAGGATAGTCTATGAAGTTAAAGATCAGAATATTAATATTGTATCTTGTAGATTTCATTATAATTAAAACAGATGATTCAAAAATTTAAAAAATTCACCAAACTTTCATTAGAAGAAAAAAAACTTTTCATAGAGGCTTATGTCATTTTAGGCATGATGCGTTCCGCAATCTTGACGGTTTCTTTTAAGCGCTTAACGCGTTTTTTAGATCATGAAGCAAAGAAAAAAGAGTTACCTAAACTCAATGACAAAGAGATGCAAACTGCCAAGAGAGTAGGAAGGGCTATTGTGAGAGCGTCTGCTTACACACCCTGGGAGAGTGCCTGTCTGGCACAGTCATTGACTGCCCAAAAGATGCTCCAAAAGCGTGGTATCCCCGGGGTCTTTTATCTGGGGGCAGCCAAAGACGAAGAGGGAAAAGAGAAGATGAAAGCACATGCCTGGTCACAGTGTGGAGATGAGATCATCACCGGCGGCAGCGGACATGAAGAATTTACGGTGCTTTCTGTGTTTGGGTGGAGATAAGTGCAGGGTTTTATTACATGGGCACCTCAACATCATTAAGGCTAAGCTTTTAGGATGCTCGAACTTGTTCGAGACAATGCCATAATCACAGGGCTTGAGCCTTTGCCTCGAACAAGTTCGAGGTTCCAGAAAGTCCTTATCTTAACGGCATTGCAGGGTGTGAGCGGTACTGGCGTGGATCTCCCTTCAGGTAAAATCCAAACAACTCCTGTACGGCATTCGATGTTTTCTCTCCCGGCCAGCCATCAACACGCAGGGTAATACCCTCGAAGCTATTGAGAAACTCCTGCAGTGCTTTGGCGTAGGGTTCGCAGGTGTTGCTGTAGAGAAAGATCGGCTCTTCTGTTGTCTCTTGCAGTTCGATCTCTCCGCGCTCTTCCATCCGGCGTATGAGCAGTGCTCCTCCGATCTGTCGAGAGACCGCACGATCTGACCAGCGTCCATCGTAGAGATATTTTCCGCTTGCGTAGTGTTGTGATCCTGCCCAGAGGTACGGGCTGAGGACAAAGGGATGATAGAGGCGGTATCCCCAGCCATTGTAGCCTTCGAGTTCATAGAGGAGTCTAGAGAGTGTCCACTCTTTGACCTTGTCGAGTCTCCTGAGTTTGAGTGCATCGATGGCGCTCTCTTCCCAGAGAAAAGGCGGCTTGCCTTTTGCCGGTCGTCCGGCGGGGACATGGACAGTACGCGCGATCAGAGGGTCGCCGTTGTGCAGGTGCCGGGTGAAGTCTCTGCCGCTCTCCAGATTGTGGATGGCAGCCACGAGATACCATGGGACACCGGTGCGCGCCGATACAGCCTCATAACGCTCCCGATCCTCCAAAATCTCAGAGACGATCATGTCTGTCTCGTCGAAGTGTTTTGCTTTGGTCTTGGAGCTTTTGTAGAGTTGCCGATACTCCTTTGCCAGTCCGGGAGTGAGGGTGATCTTGGACATGCTCTTCCTTTCTCGCAGAATTTTGAATATATGATACCTGCAAGCATCTTTTGTTCGGGCATTTTTGCAGGATTGGATCAAAATTCTGCTATTGAAGAAGAGGGAGAAGGCAGGGCGAGAGAAGGACTCTACATTACTCCTGAAGATTTGATACCTGACCCTAAATATTAAATATATATGGACCTGTCACAATCATCATGCTATAATTCACCTAACTATATTTTGAGGAAACAGTAGGTGCCGACAGTAAACTTCAGCGGAAAAACCATCATCCAAAAACTCGATCTCGATGGCTATATCCATCAGTTCGAACAGTTTTTTGCCAGAGTGAAACCAGTGGCGATGCATGGGGATGTCAATCAACATTATCGACATATCAAGGCGCTCTCAACTCTGCAGTATCCGGAACCCAGGGAGGTTCCCAATCTTGACGGGCAGCTCAATCGGATCAAAAAGCAGGCTATACTTGGTCTCGATGAGATCTATGCTTTTGTAAAAATCATTATCTATTTCAACACACTCAAGGCGCTGGAACTTCCTGAGCCGATACGGAGTTGGATAGGGGAGATCGAAGTACCTGATGAGGTGATGAAGGTATTGGAATATTTCAATGATGAAGGCATGATCAACCCCCAGATAGATCCGGAGCTTTTTGATATAGAAAAAGCTATCAGGATCAACAAAGCAGCGATCAAAGAGGGACTCTACAAAATGGTTCACTCTTCCGCCCTCAGAGATTATCTGGTAGATACTCAAATCCATTTCCAAAATGGCGAAGAGACGATACTGGTGCGCGGCGGTTTCAATAACGCGATCAAAGCGACTGTTGTCGGCAGGAGTTCGGGAGGGTATTTTTATATCATCCCGCAGAAAATTTCTGCGCTCAAAGAGAGAGAGTCGGAGCTTCTCAGCAGACAAGAAGAGGTGATCTATCGCTACTGTCAAAAAATATCAGCAATTTTCTATACCTGGGAGCGATTTCTTGCCTATGTCAACAAAGAGTATGACCGTTTTGATCATTATCAGGCGCGGGTGAGTTTTGCAAGGGTGTATGAGTATGAATTTGTTCTTCCGAGTAAACAGAAGGGTGTCAAGTTGACAGACTTCTCTCATCCTGCGATCGATGACCCTGTGCCTGTGACCATTGAATTGAACCGTTCTGTGATGCTGATCACGGGTGTCAATGCCGGAGGTAAAACGATGCTGCTCAAGTCGATACTCTCAGCGGTCTATATGAGTAAGTATCTTCTTCCTTTCAAATGCGATGCAGCGCGTACGCAGATAGGGCACTACAGGCAGATAGAAGCGGTAATAGATGATCCTCAATCGGTCAAAAATGATATCTCTACTTTTGCCGGCCGGATGGTGGAGTTTGCCAAGCTGTTTCATTCACGAGATGCGATCGTCGGTGTGGATGAGATCGAACTGGGGACAGACAGCGATGAAGCAGCAACTCTGTTCAGGGTGATGCTCGAAGCACTGCGGGAACGAAATATTACCTTTGTCGTTACAACACACCACAAGCGCCTGGCATCTCTGATGGGAGCTGATGATGATGTGGAGTTGATCGCGGCGCTCTATGACGAGGCAAGGCGTGTCCCGACTTATACTTTTTTGCAGGGAAGTATCGGCAAGAGTTATGCTTTTGAGACGGCAGAGCGGTATGGTATACCGGCAAATCTTGTTGCAAAAGCCAAGGTGATCTATGGAGAAGACAAGGAAAACCTCAATGAATTGATCGAAAAGTCTACGACCCTGGAGCGTGAAATGCGCCAGAAAATCGCGGGGATCGATGAGAATATGGAGGAGTTGGAGCGAAAAAAGCGGCATCTCGAGACAATCGAAGAGAAGCTTCGCGAAGAGCAGAGAAAAGCGCTGGCAACGCTGGAGAATCGATACAATGCCGCGACAAAACGAGCGCAAAATGCCTTGAAAGCCAAAGAATCCACAGAAGGAAGGCGACTGCTCAATGAGGCACACAAGCATAAAGAAAAAACAAAAAAAAGACCCGTTACAGAAGAAAAGATCCAACTCAAAGAGGGTGATCGTATCAAATACCGAAGCCACAAAGGAGAACTGATATCGCTGCGGGGAGAGAGTGCGACTATTTTGGTAGATGGGATGAAGATGCGTGTTCCTTTGTCGCAGATCAAACGCATTGGCGACCTCCCCAAAGTCACTGCCCCTCCCAAGCGAACAGCCAGAGTGACAGTAGAGAAAAACAGTGCATCAGTCTCCGTCAAGCTTCTGGGAATGTATGGTGATGAAGCGATAGAGAGAGTCGATAAGTTTCTTTCCGATGCCCTGGTCAATGGACTTGATGAAGTACAGATTATACATGGTACCGGGGGAGGTATACTTTCCAAACTGGTGACTGAATATCTGCAAAATCATCCAAAGATCAAAAAGTTTTATCGAGTGCCTGGAAATTTGGGAGCCACTATCGTTGAATTGTAGTATGAGGGCTCTCCTGGACATTTCACCGGATTTTTAATTCTAACGGGTATAATGAGAGCAAAAAAATGCAAATATATTTATTTGTATCCCAATAACAGGAGCATCCGTTGAGTATTAAAGATGATGTTAAATATGTCAAAAAAGAGTTAAGTGCAGATGAGCAGGTGCTTGAGAGTGCCCTGAAGCTTGAAACCTTATATAATAAACACAAGCGTAAAATTTGGACTATTCTTGCACTCATCATTCTGCTTTTTGTAGGGAAAATTGTTTTTGATGCGGTTCAGGATTCGAGGATGAACAGTGCCAATGAAGCATTGCTGGCACTGCAGAAAGATCCCAAAAACAGTGAGGCGCTCAGTGCACTCCAGTCGAACAATCCGGCACTTTATGAACTCTACAGTTATGCAGAGGCAGTCAAGTCCAAGGATACCAAAATACTTGATGAGCTTGCAAAGAGCAAAAATTCTCTGATCGCCGATATCAGTCAGTATAGCGGTCAGGCTTTGGCATCAAAGAGCAGTGATTCAGTCTACTATAAGGAGATGTCTTTGGTGGAAGATGCCTATCTCGCGCTAAAGGCAGGCAAAAGAGAAGAGGCAAAAGAGAAGCTTGAGTTGATCGATGCACGTTCACCGGTTGCTCCTATCGCAGATCTCCTTAAACACTACACCATCAAAGGACAATAATGAAACTGTATATATGGATCAGTGTCGCTGTCGCTGCGCTGCTGTTTTCAGGATGCAGCGGTAAAAAGTATTTTGAACCTGAGAAAACTTTCAAGCCAACCGGTGCCCTCAGCGGACATAAAGGCAAAGCGGTCTACTTGACGAGAGATGGTGTTACTTTTGATACGAGAACCTATATAAGCAAGCGGGGCGCAGGGGTACTTGCTCTTGGTGCCAATGATCACTATCTCAGTGAAAATGCTTCATATATACTCACAACAAACAGAGCAGGGAAACTCTCTGTTATCAGCAAGAAGAGTAAAAAAGTGACCAGAACCATTGACTTTGATATACCGGTAGTCTCTGCCGGAATGAAAAATGGTAAAATCGTCTATCTGCTGCAAGACAATACCTTTGGTATTTACAAGCTATCCAGCAGTGAAAAACTCGTAGAGAGCAAATCAGACGATACTTCTGCTGTCGATGCACGCATAGCCAGTCCGGTATTTGTCGATAATCTTGCTGTGATCCCGACACTTGACGGTAAGATGCTGATCATCGATATGAGCAGTCCCGAAAATGCCAAGGTGATCTATGTCAGCTCCAAAGCCAATCTTAATAATATTATTTATCTTTCACGAATGGGAAACACTCTGGTCTCCGCAACACCAAACAGGTTGATGATCATAGGTGGTGCCGAAGGTGAATTCAGTGAGGGTATCAGCGAGGTGGCGATTGCCAACAATGCGATTTATGTCTTTACTAAAGCAGGAGAGGTTGTCAAGTTCTCCTCTTCACTCAAGGAGCTTGCAAGAAAGAAATTTAAATTTGCACACTTCAGTGTCGCGACAGCATTTGGAGGCCGTGTCTATGCGATGGATCAAAAAGGTTCACTTATTGTGCTCAATAGTGCCTTGACAAAATCTCGCATCTACGATGTCGGTAAAGTTAAGGATTTTGCTTTTGTTTCAGGGCATAAAATCTACAAAGACAACAAGGTGATTTCACTCGATAAATTGGGATCATGAGTGATCTCATCACTGCATTTGAAGAGTACTTGAGTGTCAACAAGGCACTGGATAGGCAGACAGTTGACTCTTATACTGCCGATTTGATGCAGCTGGAAGCCTCATCTCCCAGATCACTTTTGGAGTTGAGTACGACAGATATTCTCTCTTTCCTCTCCGGCTTTGAAAACAAGCGGACACTCAATCGCAAACTCTCATCTATTAATAGTTTTTACCACTTTTGCCATCATAAAGAGTTTGGCGAAAAGAAGATGACGATACCGATGGCAAAGATTCCAAAAAATCTTCCAAAGTATCTTAGTTACGGAGAGATCATGGATGGGATAGAGAGGATCGATCGTTCGACTACGGCAGGATTGCGGGATTATGCTCTGATTCTCTTTCTCTATGCAGGCGGCTGCAGGATCAGCGAGGCGCTAACTGTGCAGCGCAGAGATATAGTAGATGGATGGCTGAAGATTCGTTTTGCCAAAGGAGAGAAGGAGAGAGTCGTTCCCCTTGCACCGGTTGCGCTAGAGGCTCTGGAGAGTTATCTGGAGGCGGAGGGGATGCATAGCAGCTCTTTGTGGCTCAACTATAGAGGAGGCGTCCTGAGTCGCATCTCTGCCTATAAGATTGTCAAAAAATATCTGGGTGTCTCTCCGCATGTATTGCGACATTCGTTTGCGTCAGCACTGATCATCGGCGGAGCAGATCTGCGGGTGGTGCAAGAGCTTCTGGGACACAGTTCACTGATCACTACACAGATCTATACCCATATCCAACAGGAAAATCTGGCAGAAACAATGAATCGATATCATCCGCTGGCATAGCTCCTGTATCTGTCAGTGTTAAATCATAAACCCACTGATGCAGATCCAGCATATCTTCGTAGATTTTAAAACATTTATCGATAATTTTTCCCGAATGAAAGGTACGGTTTGGCTTGAAAGTAATGTAGGCAAACATGGCTCGATAGAGCGACAAACAAGCATAAGGTTCATTTCCGTCAAATCCTCTGGGGTGGCGCTTATAGTGAGGTTCTGGTATCCGGTAGCCTTTGGCTTTGAGGGATTCGAGGATATGATGCAGCTCTCTTCGTTTTTCTTCATTTTGGATATATTTCCTATAGGTATTGAGAAGCGGCGGCTTGAAGTTGCGAATGCCTGCGGCAACGAAAACTTCGCTGTTGTCATAGTGCATATAAAAGCTGCTGCTCTGCATCCGATGTCCGCCACCCTGCCAAAAAATGATGCCGATGCGTGTTTTGATAGGGTCGCTGAGGTGATAACGTGCATCCCGATAGATACGAAAGAGGGATTTGTTGGTCTTGGGGATTGAGTTGATCGTGGGGACGAGTATCTGCAGATGCTCCCCCATCTCTTCGACGAAGGCTTTGTTGGATGAGACGATGAGTGTCTCATAACGGTCACGATTGGCATCGAGCCACTCTTTGGAGTTATTGGTGATGATCTCATCGAGGAAGCTCAAACCCTCTTTGGGGAAGCCAGAAAATGTCACCTGTTTACCTTTGGAAGAATCTATTTGATGAACTTGTTTTGATTAAAAATCGTTAAGATTTCGATTATATTCAAGACTCTAATTCCGCTATCAAGGCATCCATTGAAGTGTTAAAATCATGCATAGTCTCTTTGCCGCTCTTGATGTTGCCCCTCAAGAGATTTAATTCTCTTTTTCTTTCGTGAAAATAGGGATC
>JAYEOH010000037.1:0-1858 GCA_034722775.1 Campylobacterota bacterium
AAGAGAAAAGATTTGACAGAGAGTTAACAATAAGTTCACACTCCCTCTGTAAGCTTCCCATATAATATCTATAAAGCCTTTTTGCTTTATAGATAGTTATTAATATTTAATATTTATTCTTATACACTCTCATAATAGAGAGTGGACCAAGTCTCAAAAAAGGAGTATATTATGCGATCAAAAATCATATTTTTTCTACTTTTCATACTCTCCTTTTCTGTTATGCATGACACGGTTATCGATATGCTGGAAACAAATGATAGCGTACCTGTTATGCATTATGTGGATCATGGCGCAACTGCACAAGAGTGTGGAGATATTCATGAGATGCACAGTATGTTCCACTTTGTGGGGGTAATGATTTCTCACAAAAACTCTATTCCCCAGTTTCAAAAAGAGAGAACACTTTCACACAATCTGCTTCAATACACCCTTCTCCACAAAGAGACATCTTACAAGCCGCCAATAGTTTAACCCTTTTTTACTCAACCATGCTCAATAGAACGAGAGTTCTATAGATAAATATACTAAAAAGGTCAAACAATGAAAGCTCTATTTTATACCATCATTTTCTCTGTCATAGGTTCAGCCAATACGCAACTGAAGGTAGACAGCATGACACCACTTCGCAGCTACAATCATAGACCCACTGTCAAATTGCAAAAGCAGAGACAGTTGAGGTCATTAGCCGAGATCAAACAGGATGAAGCAAAAGAGATAGCTGCCGCCCTTTGTGATCAAAATGTAAAATCTTATAAACTGACACATCGAGGACAATTGCTTTTCTACCGTATTTATACCGAAGATTGCAAAGTAGAGATCAATGCACTCGACGGTTCCATCATCTCAAAAGTTATCTCAAAATGATAAATATGTTTTTAAGCAATACAGTTAAGTATGCTGTTCTGCCCCTCTTGTTGATGCAGACACTCTATGCGTCAACATATACCCTCGACAAAATATTGAAATCCGCTGCACAAAACAGTACGCTCTCAGAAGCACTGAAACAAGAAACTTTGGCACTCGAGTCCAAAAACAGGGCAGACACTGCCTCTGATCCTTTGGCAGTCTATGGAGCAGTGACCAAAGCTTATCCTCACTCTGAGCGAGGAGGAGATGAATACTTCGGAAGCAGAAATGAGTACACCGCAGGAGTCTCAAAGAAGTTTATGCTGGGCGACATCCAGGCACAAGAGCAGAAAATCACACGACTCTCCAATCAGGCGACTCTCCTGGAAAAAGAGAAAGGGCTTTTGAATTTTAAAAATGGTTTGAAGAATACCTATCATCAACATTGTCTGGATAGACAAAACCAGAAAAGTTTCAATCAAAGCTATCAGGAGTTTGTAAGGCTCTACAAAAAGAAAGAGAAAGCCTATCAATATGATGAGATTTCAAAAACAGAATTGATGCAGTTGGAGATAGAAAAGAACAGACTCTATGCTCAGCTTCAGGAGATGGAGATGCGGCAAGAGATTTCAAAACAAAATCTATTTATGCTGAGCAGAGTATACGCTGCACCATCGACACAACTCTCTTGCCGGGATATCTACCCCATAAAAACTCAGCTTAGACTTGGAGATACATTTGAACTCTCAAAAGAGGCATACCAAAAGCGTATAGAGAGTACACAGGCAACACTCAAAAGGTATTCAAATAGAGTGGAATCTGTCGATCTCATCGCAGAGTACAGTGAGGAGATAGATGTTGACAAATACACTATAGGTCTTGCTATTCCCCTCACCTTTACTTCCAAGAGATCAGAGCATGAGCGTGCTGCTGCTATGTATCAAAATAGTACCATTGCACTACGATATGAGCAAGAGATGAGAGAGAAGAGGAGTCTGCTTGTGCAGCT
>JAYEOH010000037.1:1958-5084 GCA_034722775.1 Campylobacterota bacterium
ACGGAACGCAAGCGTATGCTTTGCAAAGAGGAGATCATCCCTCAAAAAGAGTGCGTTGCAGCCAATGCAGAACTTGAAACAGATAAAATCAAAGTAGCTGCAGCCAAAGCACTGCTCAAGAGTTATGGTGCAAGCGATGAGATGATAGCAACACTCTTCAAAAACTTGAAACTCTCCCCGACAATGAAGATAAAAAGCAGTGTAGATGGCCATGTGGTAGAACTTCATGCGACACCGGGGAAAAGTACCAGTCCCACTGATGCACTTTTTATTATCCAAGAAAAAGGTTCACTATGGCTTGAGAGCAATATGGAAGCCCATCTAACTGAAAACCTTCATGAGGGGCAAGAGGTGCAGATAGCACTTGCCGGCAAGATCTTCAAAACAACCATACTGCAGATCTCACCAGTGATAAATCCCGAGAACCAGACAAGAGAGATACGCTTTTTGGTTCCATCGGATATCAATATATCCTCAGGTCTTCGCAGTACTGCACAATTCACAATTTTGGGAGAGAGCCTCAAGGTTCAAAAAACTTCTGTCATCAAAGAAGGGGATACACAAATTGTATTTATCAAAACGAAAGAGGGATTTACCGCTGTACCGGTAAAAGTCCTCGCTGAAGATAACAGGTACTACTTTATTGAATCATCTGACAGATTGCGAAGCAACATAGCTATTAACTCTATAGCGATACTGAAAAATATGTTAGGAGATAGTGATGAATAAGATCATAGGTTTTGCACTCAGCCAAAGGCTTTTCTTCTCCTTGTTGGCTGTGGCTCTTCTTGGTTTTGGTATCAAAGCTTATAACGAATTGCCTGTTGATGCTTTTCCTGATATCTCTCCTACACAAGTGAAGATCATCATCAAATCGAGTGGAATGACTCCTGCTGAGATAGAGTCCCGCATCGTTGTGCCTATAGAGATGAAGATGGTCGGTATCCCTCATGAGACGATGATGCGTTCCACTTCCAAATATGGCTTGTGCGATATTACCATAGATTTTGAAGATGGGACAGATATCTACTGGGCGAGGCAGCAAGTGAATGAAAGGCTTACAGATATCAGAGGTGAGCTCCCTGCAAATATGGAGGGGGGGCTTGCACCTATCTCTACACCACTCAGTGATATTTTGATGTTCACGATCGAATCAGAGAGGCTTTCACTAGTAGAAAAACGAAGTCTCCTAGATTGGATCATCTCCCCTAAAATTCGTTCGATTAGCGGGGTTGCCGAGGTCAATGCCCTTGGTGGAAAAGTGAAGACTTATGAAGTGGTTCCCGACTTAAATAAAATGAGAACCATGGGTATTACACTTGAGCAGATATTCCAGACACTTGAGAAGAACAATCAAAATGATGGTGCAGGGCGCGTCTCTCAAGGAGTGGAGAGCATCTTGGTGCGTAGTGTAGGACAGCTCAAGAGTCTCTCTGATATCAAGAGATTGCCTGTGGGCAAAAGTGCAGATAAAGTCATTACCCTTGGTGATATAGCCACTGTCAAATTTGGTTATCTTACTCGTGCAGGTTTTGTTAGCAAAAATGGACAAGGTGAAGCCGTGCAGGGATTGGTACTCGGACTCAAAGGTTCAAATACGGGTATCATACTTGAAAAGGTGAAGGAGGAGCTGAAGAAGTTAGAACCTATGCTGCCGGGTGATACAAAAATAGATATATTTTATGACCGTTCAGACCTTGTAAATCTTGCGACTGATACGGTCAAAAATGCACTCTATGAGGCGATAGTCCTGATTATGGTGATTTTACTTCTGATGCTTGGAAATCTTGCTTCTGCATTGAGTGTTGCGCTGATCTTGCCTTTTGCCCTGCTGATGAGCTTTATAGCGATGCAATACTTTGGATTGACTGCCAATCTGATGAGTCTGGGCGGACTTGCCATTGCTATTGGGATACTGGTGGATTCTGCTGTAGTGGTCGTAGAACACATTACCGCTGAGCTGGGAAACCCTAAACTTAAACGCCAAAAGAAGCTGCAAATTATCTATACTGCGACAGTGGAGATGGCACCATCCATTATTACCGGCGTACTGATCATTATCATCGTATTTATGCCACTTCTCACACTGGAGGGGCTTGAAGGTAAACTCTTCAGGCCTGTAGCACTCAGTATTATCTTTGCTCTATTCTCTTCGCTGGTACTGGCTTTAACGCTCATACCTGTATTGAGTTCATTTATCTTAAAGAAAAGACCCGACAAGGAGTCTGCACTCATTAAATTTCTTACCAAAATGTATAGACCCTCTCTTCTCTTCTCTCTAAGACACATAAAGGGTACTATTTTGGCAGTAGTTGTACTTTTTGGCGGTTCTCTTTACTTGGCTGCAAAAACAGGAAAATCTTTTATGCCTACGATGGATGAGGGAAGTATTATTATCGGTGTGGAAATGCTGCCGTCTATATCTCTGGAGGAGAGCTTGGCACTCAACCTGCAGTTACAAAAAAAGCTGATGGCTTCTGTCCCGGAGATCAAAGATATCATCGCAAGAACAGGAAGTGATGAACTGGGTCTTGACCCTATGAGTCTCAATGATACCGATACTTTTTTAGTCCTCAAAGAGAAAGAGGCTTGGAGGAGACCCTCCAAGGAGTTTGTCATCGAAGAGATCAGAAAGGCACTTGATGAGTTTGTAGGTATAGAGTATGGATTTACACAACCCATCGAGATGAGAGTCTCAGAGATGCTTACAGGCGTAAGAGGAGATCTTGCTATCGATATTTTTGGAAGTGACAATGATCAACTCGAAGAGATTGCGGTACAGATAAAAAGTATACTTGAAACCATCACCGGAAGCAGCGATGTCTACAAGAAAGCCAATGAAGGCGTAGAGTATTTTGAACTCAAATTTGACAGAAAAGCAATGGCATATTATGGTGTAAACCAGCAAGAGATCAATGATTTTCTTAAAGTTATGGTCACAGGAGTGCAGGCAGGTATCATACAGGAGGGTATGCGTCGTATTGATCTGATGGTCAAGGGAGATGAGAACCTGCAAAACTCTCTGGATAAGATCCAAAAGCTCTACTATCCGTTAGAAAATGGCAATGCTGTACCTATCAGTAATTTTGTAAAATTCATCTCCAATGCTGGTCCGGTACAGATAGA
>JAYEOH010000038.1:0-1858 GCA_034722775.1 Campylobacterota bacterium
CTGTATCCCTCGAGATAAAGCTCTTCGATATTACAGTCGATAAAGTCAAGTATGGCATCTTTGGCTGTGAGAACAATTGTCCGCCCATGCAGATTGAACGAGGTATTGATGATTACGCCAAACCCTGTTCTCTCCTTGACTCCTTTGAGCAGTCTATAGTAGTTGGGATTGTCTCCGGACTCTACAAATTGAGGGCGTGCAGTCCCGTCTACATGAATGGCTGACGGAATATCGTCATGGAACTCCTCTTTGATTCTAAACCCGATCGCCATATGCTTGTGGGGAAAGCTTTGTTCAAAGAGTCTCTCCCTCTCTTCCTCGAGTATGGAGGGGCAGAAAGGTTGATATTTCGGTCTTCTTTTGACGGTGAGGTTAATTTTTTCCCTGATGCCGGGATCAATCGGGTTGGCAAGGATCGAGCGATCTCCCAATGCCCTTGGGCCAAACTCCATGCGACCGTGTACAATAGCGACGATCTTATCGTCAGCAATTGATCCTGCAGCACTCTCCGGCCACCCATCTCCAACATAGTTTGCTTCGATTCGGTCAGAGTAGTAGTCGATCGCCTCTTCGATCTCCTCTTTTTCCAGTTTGTTTCCAAAGTATGGCATATAGTTCTCTTTGACCCAGCGTATATCTTCTCCCATCTCTACTGCTTTGAGAAGTGCGGCACCTACGGCAACACCTTCGTCACCCATAGGTGGGAAAATGTAAAGATTTTTAAATTTTGTACGCTCAAATATATTGAGGCTCAAGATAATATTTGCCGCAACCCCGCCGGAGAGGCAAAGCGAATCGATGTCAGGATATTTCTCTCCGAGAAGTTCTACATATTTGACAACGATATCTTCAAGATAACATTGAATCGTAGCGGCAAATATTTCATCTCCAAACTCTTCGGCTTTCTGCTTCAGAAACGCTTTGTCATAATAGGGCTTGATCGCCACAGGATCATAATCGATACCATCCGCAGTGATGATCGTAGCACGCATCATCTCGTCATACATTGCATCATTTTTATCTGCAAATGCAGCCAATGCTTCAACTTTGCCCTCATCGCTGTATCGACGCAGATCTAATGCAACCGTAAAGTTGCCGTAGAGTATTCCGATCGAAGTCAAGTCGTGTGATGTGTCGATATCGATGCCCTGGCCATCTACTTTTCTGATAGGGGATTGGCCGACAAGTTCATAATCGTCGTTTTCAAACAGGTATGCTTTACCAAAGTATCCATCGCCCCATCCGTCCAGGGTAAGGCTGAGGCACCTCTGCTTGTAGGAGTATGGGGAAAAGTAATAGGCCCCGGCTGCATGGGAGAGATGATGGTCATAAAACTCTATCTTTTTGGGTGTGATGCCATTGGTTTGAAAAACTTCGAGCATATATCCCTCAAGAATCTCTTTGTCCGACTCACCTTCGTGTTCCTTTAGAAAGAGCTCTTTGAATTCAGGCTCCAGCTTATCAAGGTCTTCAAGTGTTTTTTCGGGATTCTTAGTATAACTTTTCTGGAAAGCCAGGAATTTTTCTTTGTCTGAGGGGAAAAGATCTTTGATATAGGTAGGCTGCAACAGGTCACAAAAAGCTTTTTTCTGTATCGATCCTACTACTCTTTCCGGTTTCAGATCACTCCTGACCTCCGCATCAAAATTTCCATATCCCTGACAGACATAGTCGATATCTTCAAATGGATACTTTTCAAGAATCGGAGCGATATCTTTGCTATCATGTTTGATGCGTGTGACACGCTCTGTGCTCATCGCAAAAATCTCTTTACTTTTGGTGTCTATATAAAAAAGAGCGCTGTCATGCCCCATAAAATTTGTTCCGATAATTCTCATTTTTCTTCCTTGTTTTTAAA
>JAYEOH010000038.1:1958-5068 GCA_034722775.1 Campylobacterota bacterium
TATTTTGTCACTATACAATTTATAATATCTTTTATAAAGTATAACATAGATGCTATTAGTATTGAATTTAAATCCACTATTTCCACTATTTTTGTATAAGGAAACAGTATCGAAATTATAACAATATATGGTATAATTCTATTTAATATAGCTAATAATACAAAGGATCATAATCTTATGCTAAAAAGAAACTATTTATTGATTTTGGTCATTATTATCGTAATTTTTACAAGTTATAACTATCTTAGTCCATTGGGCAATGCCAATGTGAACCTTAATCAACAAGACTATTCTCTAAAAACCTATAATATTAGCAAAGAGAATAAATGGTCAGCATTTGATGATCTAAAAAATGGTAGGTTTTTTATTCATACCGGTGCAAAGAAAGCAGTGAAAGGTGTCTTTGTATTTAAGAAGAGTGGACAATTAGTATTAGACTTTTCAGTCAGAAAACCCTCCACTTTCGGTGATATAGAGTTTACAGTCTATAAAAATGATCATAAAATTGACAAATCAATAGTGACAGCAAAACAAACAAACCAAGTTGTGTTAAACATTAAAAATGGAGATAAAGTTGAAATTGCTGCGGATAGTCTTGGGGATATATCTCATGATCTAGGAAATTTGCAAATAATAATTCAAGAGCCATTGTTTGCATTTAAAAATATCTTGGCACCTTTTTTATGGTCTTTGCTTTTTATCTTTCTGTTTGGCAAAAAACATAGCTATATTGCTGCCAATTCTTACATAATCTTTATCCTGACACTTTTTGCCGAAAAGTTAAACTTCGGTATTTTAAATTTTGTTACTCTTCTTGTCTATATGCTTTTGCTGTTTGCCTTAACATTTTTATTTACATTGGTATATCAAGAATTTGCAGGCTTGAAAAAATTTAGAGTAGTATCTATTGTCAGTTTTTCCATTGCATTTATTGTCTATGTTATTCCTCTATTTTTTATCATATATGCACTTAATTTTGACACTAGAATGACTATGGATATTTTGCATACAGTATTCCAGTCAAACAGTGGCGAATCTTATGATTTTATTTCTGATTTTATTTCTTGGAAATATATACTTTTATTTGTTTCAATTACTGCAATTGTTGGCACTCTTCTATATAGGCAAGAGAAAAAAGAGACACTAGAGATTGAAAAGTCACTATTGATATTTATTATCATAAGTTTTTTAAGTATATCAATAACACAGTTCTCGCAACTAAGATTAGCAAACTTTGTCATAGAAGGCTTTGATAGATATAGTGAAGAGTTGAAACTTTTTAGAGAAGTTCAGGAGAAGAGAAAAGCCGGAGAGATAAAATTTAGTGCAAGAAAAAAAGCACAAGGGGAGACATATATCGTTGTGATCGGAGAATCACTGCACAAGAAGCATATGGGAATATATGGATACCTGAGAGATACTACGCCACTTTTGTCTAAAATGAATGATGACGAGGAGTTAATGGTTTTTACCAATGTTTATTCAAACCATCATGTTACAGTGCCTGTGCTGGAGTTAAGTTTAACGGAGGCAAATCAATACAATAAAAGGAACTATTATGATTCGATATCTATTATAGAATTATTAAAAAAAGCAGACATAGAGACCTATTGGTTGACAAATCAAACTATATACGGTGCCTGGGATAATATGGTTTCTGTGATTGCCAGCTCCTCGGACAATTTGGTTGCTCTCAATAAATCAATGGGAGGAGAAAATAAAACACAAAAATATGATGGCATCCTTATAAATGAAGTGAAAAATATTCTAACTAAAAAAACTGATAAAAATAGGGTTGTTTTTGTGCATCTTATGGGAAATCATACAAGTTACGATGAAAGATATCCAAAAGATAAATACTCAGTATACAATGAGCAGTTAAAGCAGGGTGAATTTGGTTCAACTGTCTCCAAAAATAATAGCATTGATTATTATGACAATAGTGTAGTTTATAATGACTATGTGGTCAGCTCAATTCTCAAAGAACTACAAAAAGAGAAAGGGGTTAGCGGGTTTATCTATATGTCAGACCATGCAGACGATATAGATGCCGAATTGGCCCATATGTTGGGTCGATTTACTTATGAAATGGTACAAATACCTATGATAGGTTGGTTTAGCGAGAAGTACAAAAAAGAGTATGGCAGCAAATACAATACTCTTTTTAGTAATACTGATAAGCTCTATTCAAATGATATGCTTTATGATACTTTGATAGGCATGTTTGATGTGAAAACAGATAAATATAACTCAAAATATGATCTTACCTCAAAAGATTATGCCCTTAACCCAAAAGATGCTTTAGTCCTTCGTGATTTTGCTTTTAACCCAAATGAGACTTCAGTAGCTACTCCGGCTAGACACTATACCGAGAGAAGCAATCACATCTATTGGCAAAAAGTGAATGCAAAATATCTCATCGATACAAATCAGTCATCAAGAATTTTCCCTCATAGAGTAAACTCCATAGGAAAACTGAAAGATGTCTGGAGTGATGGTTTCAGGTCATTTGAAATAGATGTGCGTTTTGGAGACAACAATAGCGAAACTTTTCAAGTGGGACACAATAAAGGGCTCATGGGGTTTGGGCTGGAAGAGTTTTTGTCGAGGGTTGATTATGCGCAAATTGAGCGAATATGGTTTGATTTTAAAAACTTAAATGAGGGCAACTACAAAAAAGCACTAGAGAGACTAGAATATCTGGACAAGAAATTTGACATAAAAAGAAAATTGATTGTAGAATCAGGAACTACTTCTGAAATCTTTAAGGAGTTTAGAAAAAATGGCTGGCATACTTCATACTATATGCCCACTACCAGGATAGTAAATCTTTTACAAGAGGACAATAAGAGTGAGATGAAAAAGCTGGCTGTACAAATAGCCAAGCAGGTTGAAACACAAAATGTTGCTGCTGTTTCATTTGACTATAAGCTTTACTCTTTTATAAAGGACTATTTGGAGCCGCTTATTTCAGATAATATCGTTTATCATATGTGGCTTGGACCACATTTGGGCAGTAATAATTTTAAAAATGAATTATCAAAAAATCCAATGTATTTGGATAGTAGAGTTAAGACAATTTTGAGCTTTTATAAATCACAATATTATTT
>JAYEOH010000039.1:0-21768 GCA_034722775.1 Campylobacterota bacterium
AGTGATTTTATGGAAACCAAGAAAAGCCAAATAAAAACGATCATTGGAAACACAAAGCTGCTTAAAGCAGAAAGAAGAATAGGATTATGAATAAAAATCTTTTTCGCAAAGACTCTCTTGCCAAGCTGAAGCAAACTCAAAAGAGAGCTCATCATCAGAAAGATCACTTTGTGATGCAAAAACTTTATGCTCTGGTGCGCAGAGGAAATATTCGCACGATTTTACTCTATGTACCGCTGGGGATAGAAGTTGATATCACTCCTCTGATCAGGCTGTTTCGGCGAGAAAAGAGACTTCTCTATGTACCATTTATGGAAGGTGAAAGTTTTAGCTTGGTAAAATACAGAATGCCGCTGGAAAAAAAGCAGTTTGGCATTAGAGAACCAAAATATTCAAGACAATATAGAAAGAGAAAGATAGATTTGGCAATTGTCCCGATCGTAGGTACAGATCCGACACTCAGGCGTGTGGGGTTTGGCAAGGGGATGTATGACAGATTTTTTGAACAAGAACAAAAAAATATAAAAAAAACAGTATTTGTTTCGCGTAGATTGTGTTGGTCGCCTAAAGTGCTGACTGACTCTTATGATATATCGGCAGATATGATCATCACGCCCGAAAAGATACTGCGGAGGAAGAGCAGTCAGCGTATTTGACAGGTAAATGATGATGATAGATAAGGAATTAATTCTCAGCTAAGAGTATAAATATTTTATTTGATGAAATTACGTGGGATATTCAGGTAGATTTTTCCAAGGTGATTTTGAAAATGTCGTGATAGTTATGTGTGCAGAACGATTCTGTTTTTCCTTAAAGAAGGAGAGAAGAATGTTGGTAGAAGCGGGAGCAGGCTTGCTTTTTGCTGCTGTGGGTTCAGGTACTACTTATTTGTGGTTGAAGAATAGCAGCAGTAAAAAATTTGCCTATATGGAATTGGAAGCCCAGGCAAAAGCCCAGGCGATAGAGCACGAGTCTGAACGGATACTCCAGGATGCAAAGGTCAAGATCAAAGAGGATGAATTTGCGTTGGAGAAAACCTTTCAAGGTCGTCTGCAGGAGGTTGAGAAGCGCAATCGCAATCTAATTATCGAGTCCAAAGAGGTCAAAAAAGAGCAGGAGAAGCTTCAGAAGCTTCAGTATCGTGCCGGTGAAAAGAATAAAACTTTGGAAAAACTTGAGGAGAGAAAGCGCTCCAAGATCGATGATGTGATCAAAAAAATGGAGAGTGTTGCTTCGATGACAGAAGAGGAAGCCAGGGCTGAAATCCTCGAAAAAGTAGAAGTGAAGTGCCATTCTGATATTGCGTCTATTGTCAGAAAATATGAACATCGAGCCAGGGAGGAGGGGGAGAAGAAAGCGAACTATATTTTGGCTCAGGCGACCACCAGATATGCCGGTGAATTTGCCGGTGAGAGATTGATCAATCTCGTGACGCTGCCCAGTGATGATCACAAGGGGCGTATCATCGGGAAAGAGGGGCGTAATATCAAGGCGCTTGAGACGCTTCTGGGTGTGGATATCGTCATCGATGAGACTCCCGGCGTCATACTGATCAGCTCCTTCAATCTCTATCGCAGGGCGATCGCTACGAGAGTGATCGAGCTTTTGGTAGAAGACGGGCGCATTCATCCGGGCCGTATCGAAGAGATACACGAGAAGGTTGAGGGGGAGTTTGAGCAGAAGATCTATGAAGAGGGTGAAAATATTTTGATCGATCTGGGGCTTTTCCCTATGCACGAAGAGTTGGTCAAGCTTCTTGGGCGGATGAAGTATCGTGCCAGCTATGGACAAAATGCTTTGGCGCATACACTCGAAGTTGCCCGGCTTGCCTCTGTGATGGCAGCTGAGATGGGCGGCGATGAGAAGTTGGCACTTCGTGCAGGACTGCTGCACGATATCGGAAAAGCATTGACTCAGGATTTTGGCGGTTCTCATGTAGAATTGGGAGCAGAGCTTTGCAGAAAGTACAATGAGCATCCGACAGTGATCAATGCTATCTATGCTCACCATGGCCACGAAGAGCCGGACAGCGTGGAGAGTGCCGCAGTCTGTGCGGCAGATACTCTTTCGGCAGCCAGACCGGGTGCCAGAAGAGAAGTGCTCGAGAGCTTTACCAAGAGAGTCAAGGAGCTCGAAGAGATCGCACTTGGCAAAGAGGGGGTAGAGCGGGCGTATGCGATCAATGCAGGAAGAGAGCTGCGTGTGACTGTCGATGCAGGCGAAATTGGAGACAATGAAGCAGTGATGTTGAGTAAAGAGATTGCAAAAGAGATAGAAGATAGGGTACAATACCCTGGTGAAATCAAAGTGAATGTGATCAGAGAATCGCGTTCAATAAATTATGCGAGGTAAAGCTAAATGAACAAATGTGTAGAAATAATTGCGAATGTCCGTATGGAAGAGCGCTATGAGGCGTTGAGTTTAAGATTTGGAGATTGTCCTGATTTGAAAAAAAAGATCGAAGAGGTAATTGATGAAGTTAAAAAAGAGACAGACATGACGCCTTTTATATTTGATAAGGTATCCAATGATCGTCCGGATATACAAGCTATTATTATTGAGTTCCAGGATGATGTCCACCGTTTAGGGGGAGATTTTTTCAGCAGAGTGCTGAAGAAGCTGGAGATAGATCAATGTGAGTCAGGGCTATGCTAAAAAAGATATTTGCAGGGCTTTTTGTCCTGGGATTTGTCACATTGCAGCAGGGTAGTGCCGCTGAAGCCAAAAAGAGTGTCAAGCAAAAAAATCCGATAGTCGTTCTGCAGACAAATCAGGGGAATATCGAATTGAAACTTTTTCCCAAGATTGCACCGTTGGCAGTAGAGAACTTCGTCACTCATGTCAAAAATGGCTACTATAATGGAGTTATCTTTCACAGAGTGATCAAAGGATTTATGATCCAGGGCGGTGATCCTGACGGAACCGGTATGGGCGGAGAGTCTATCTGGAAAAAAGATTTCAAAAACGAATATGCTCCCAATGTGGTTTTCGATAAACCTTTAAAACTTGCTATGGCAAACAGAGGACCCAATACAAATGGGAGCCAATTCTTTATTACTACAGCGGCAACACCGCATCTCAATGGCGGCTATACTATTTTCGGAGAAGTGATCAAAGGAAAAAATGTTGTCAGCAAGATCGAAAATGTCTCTACATCCAAGCCAGGAGATATGCCGCTCTTTAAGCAAGTGATCAAAAAAGCGTATATAAAGTAGATAATTGGATCTGAATCAACTCCGGGAAGAGCGCCAAAAGTGGCTGACTTGGAAAAACATTGCACCGTTGCAGGATGCCATCGCTTCTCTGCCTGATCTGGAAGTCGGCAAGGTTGTGTTTGGCGATGTCGTAGAGGTTGACTTCAAAGAGATTACGGCAGAGCAGGAAGCAAAGATACTTAAGACCGCAAAGCTTATGAAGCCTTGGAGAAAAGGCCCATTTCGTATTTCTAAAACGCTGATAGATAGTGAATGGCAGAGTTTTATCAAGTATAATCTTATCGAACCCTATTTTGACCTCAAGGACAAAGTTGTTGGGGATATCGGGTGTAATAACGCCTACTATCTTTTTCGAATGCAGAGCCAACACCCCAAAAAACTGGTAGGTTTCGATCCCTCCGCCATCACTTATTCCCAATTTCAGTTTATCAACCACTTTGTGCAAAGTGATATTGTATATGAACTTCTTGGAGTAGAGCATGTGGAGTTCTATGAGCACAAATTTGACCTGCTTTTTTGTCTGGGGGTACTCTACCATCGAAGTGATCCCGTCATGATGCTCAAATCACTCTATAAGGGTCTTAATAAAGGCGGAGAGTTGATATTGGATACCTTTATGATCGATGGAGATGATGAGATTTGCCTGACGCCAGGAGACCGCTACTCGAAAATACCCAATATTTACTTCATTCCTACGGTAAATGCTCTGAAGAATTGGTGTATTCGTGCGGGATTTGAAAGTGTAGAAGTGTTGGAGACCAAAAAAACAGAGCTCCGTGAGCAGCGAAAGACTGCCTGGATAGATTCTCAAAGTCTGGATGATTTTCTGGATCCGGAGGATAACAGACGAACAGTTGAGGGCTATCCTGCTCCAAAAAGAGTCTATATCAAGGCGATAAAAAGAGTATTTTAGGAAAAATTAAGTTTTTTTAGAAATATTTTCCCCCTATTTTTTCTTGGTATAGAGAGTTTAAAGAGCTTGTATTGCCGCTGAGACCGCTCTTTTCAGACAAAAAAGCATTAAAATACCTAATTAAACTAAAATTTACTTTTATTTTTAAATAAGCTACTTTTAGCTATAAACTACTTAGCAAAAGCTGAAAAAGTAATTTCAGCATCTTTGTTTGTGTAAAAAGTACACAAATCGGGATTTAAGGATTAAGTGCAAGAATGAGAATATTAACAGTAGGTATGGGTGACGAGTATGTCAAGAGGCTAGAGGTTGAGCTGGAGAAATATTTTATCTGCATCGTAGACAATGCAAGAGATTTATATGATGCGACTAATTTTACAGATTTCAGGCATTATGAATTGGTAATGGTGGTTGATGAAGGCGTGAAGTTTTCTCTGGAGCGCTATGTCAATGAAGTCAAGAGAAAAAAGAGTGAAACCAAGATCATCATCCTGACGGATAGTGTCAATCAGCAGGCGGGGCATTTTTCTCTGGGTGTGGATGATGTCATATATGATCACTGCAGTGAGCCTGATCTTGTGGCAGCGAGAGTTTTGGCAAATATGCGCCAGCTCTTTGGAACCAAAGTAGATGTAGGCAAACTGGTGATCGATATCGCCAATAAAAAGATAGAGTATGATGAGAAGATCGTTTCGTTGAATGGCAAAACTTTTGATATTCTCGCTTATTTGGCATTGAGAAAGCAGAGAGTCTTCTCCAAGGACGAGATCATCAATGCACTTTGGGAAGAGCCGGAGTATGTCAGTGACAATACGGTTGAGGTTGCCATCAACCAAATCCGTAAACGACTGAAGAGTATTCTTGGTTTTCAGGTGATTCACACAGTACGAAGACGCGGGTATAAGTTTTCGTATTAGAATATCTTTTGTCTATTCGTAATATCTGTAGGGTGTTGTCTCCCGACAACACCATATAACCAAACATACAATTCAAAATATTTTTGAAAATTATATATTTTGGTATTATTTGTGAGGTTTTTGCGTATGGAATATTTTGGTGTTGTCAGGAGACAACACCCTACGGTCTTCCTTTTACCTCTTTGATCCAAAATGGCATAACCCTCTGCTCGGCTTTTAGTGTCGTGCTGAGTCCATGTCCGGGATAGAGCGTAAAGTCCTCTTTTATGCTCATCGCTTTTTCCAGGCTTTTTGCCATATCTTCGCCGCTGGAGGAGGGGAAATCCCATCGTCCTATAGATTGTTTGAAGAGAAAATCACCACTGAACCACACATCCTCTATTTCGATGATGCTGCAGCCGGGCGTATGACCGGGAAAGTGCCTGTATGTGACTTTGATACCTTCGATATCTAGCACTGCATCCCCTTCTATCAGATAGTCAGGTTCACTTGGAGGTGTGCCCTGGGAGAGGGGATCGTCTTTGAGCATGAAGAGATCTGCTTTGGGGACATAGATCGGAATATTTAATCTCTTTTTGAGTTCAGCATTGCTCCAGACATGATCGAAGTGACCATGGGTGTTGAGGATAGCGACTGGGTTGGTTGTGTTCTTGATGACCCATTCAGCCGCATCCATACCCGGGTCAATGATGAGATCTTTTCCATCGATTGTGACAATGTAGCAATTGGTTTGAGTGTACCCCATAGGTTGAATTTTAATTTGCATGTACTATAATATCTCCATGGATTTTTATACACTTTTGGAAGCGGCAATAACCAGTGATGAGATCACTCTCAAAGAGGAGTACGCAAGCCAGTGTTTGGCATATTGTACCAAAAATAATATAGAAGTTGCAGAAGTGTTTGCTCCTCTTCTGTTTGAGCACCCCTCTTATGCTTCGATTTGTACGATTGTAGACCCCCGGAAACTTCCCTCTCGAAAAGATTTTGATACAGCAGAGGGGTTGGCAACACTGGTGCATGCGATCGCTCATATCGAGTATTCTGCGATTGATTTGGCACTGGATGCTGTTTATCGCTACCCTGATATGCCCGGAGAATACAAGATTGATTGGCTGGAGGTGGCACTTGACGAGTTGCGGCACTTTGGTATGCTGCAGGAGCTCTTGCAGGATTTGGGGTATCAGTATGGTGATTTTCCGGTACATAGCGGATTGTTCGATGCGAGCAGGCATACGGCGGGGGATATCCTCGATCGCATGGCGGTTGTGCCTCGTTACTACGAGGCAAGCGGTTTGGATGTCAATCCGCAAATCATCAAAAAATTGGACAACAAGCGGAAAAACCCCGTCGTTAAGCGTCTGATAGGGATGCTTGAAATCATCTATGATGAGGAGATCGTCCATGTGCAAAAGGGTGATAAGTGGTTTCGATATCTTTGTGATCTGAGAGGAGTGGAGGCAGAGTCACAGTATATGTCTATCCTCGAACTCTATTCGCTGACAGGGAAACACCGCCCGCATATCAATGTGGAGGCGCGCAAAGAGGCAGGGTTCTCATGCAGCGAACTTTTGAAACTGGGTGCCCGGGAGTGCGAATAGGCAATTACTAATTTTCTCCTCAGAAAAATAGTGTATAATTAAAAAATTCTAAAAACATTATACTAAAGAGGCAATTATGTCAAGAGAGATACCATTTTATATACCTCCTATCGGCGAGGAAGAGAAGCAGTACATCGAAGAAGTGCTCAGTCTGGAGGGTGAATCCAAAGTTGATGTGCTGGAGAAAAGTTTCCGGGAGTATATCGGGGCAAAGTATGCTTTGGCTGTCAGCAGCGGGACATCAGCACTTCACCTCGCAATGTGTGCACTCGATCTCAAGCGGGGAGACAAAGTCGTTTGCAGCGTCAACAGCTTCCCTGATCTGCCTGAAGTTGTGCGTCATTTCGATGCGGAACCGATCTTTGTTGATTGTGAAGCGGAGAGTTACAATATAGACCTGGATAAACTCGATCAGGTACTTGGCAAAAACAAGAGCAAAAAACTCCGAGCGGTCATCGTCAACCACATGGCAGGACAGGCAACAGATCTCGATAGGCTTTATAAGATTGCAAAATCTCATAAAGTCAAAGTGATCGAAGATGCCAGCGATGCTATGGGGGCTTCTTATCAGGGCAAAAAAGTGGGCAATACAGGTGCCGACATTACGACTTACAGTTTCGCACCGCACTTGAACAAGAGTATTGTACAGGGCGGCATGTTTGTCACCAATGACGAGACACTCTATTCCCGAGCCAAACTATTTCGCACTCATGCGATTAGTGATGATAAGGGTGGTCACTATGATGATGTAGACTATCTCTATGATGTGATTGATATCGGATGGAAATATGATATGAGTGAGCTTGATGCAGCTTTTTGTCTGGCGCAGTTTGAAAAACTTGATGCAAGTATAGAGAGACGCGATCTCATCGCAAAACGATATATGAAGCAGCTCAGAGGTCTCAAGCATGTAAAATTGCCTCAAGATGGCGGAGAGCACATCTTTCGTCAATTTATAATTGAAATAGATAAAAACCGTGATCACTTTGCCAGAGAGTTGAGAAAAGAGGGGATACATATCGGATTGCACTATATTCCGCTGCATTTTATGGAATATTACAAGAAAAAATATGAGCTTAAAGTATTTGATTTTCCTACGGCACTGGGTGTCTATCAGAAAGTGATGTCACTTCCTATCTACAGCACACTGACAAATGAAGAGATAGATTATATCTGTAAAGTTGTCACAAAGGTGGCAAAGGCGCATGTGTAGTTTTCTTCTTTGACAACCCGGCGAGGAAGTATGATAAATATTGCGTAGGGTCGGTTCACCGACCAAGAAGATTAGGACCAAGATGAGAAATTTTTTTGAAAAAATATTTTTTGCCCCCAAGCCTCATCATCTTTTAATTATTTTTTTACTCCTTCCTCTTTCGTTACTATACGGCACTCTAATGCTCTTGCGTCGTCTGCTGGCAAAAAAGGAGACTTTTCCGATACCCATTGTCAGCGTTGGCAATCTCATCGCAGGCGGCAGCGGCAAGACACCTTTTGTGATCGCACTGGTCTTGAGGTATCCTCGGGCTACTACTATCATCTCCAGAGGATATGGCCGCCAGAGCAAGGGTATGATAGAGGTGAGCAGTATGGGGAAGATCCTTGCAACAGTTGAAGAGAGCGGTGATGAGGCGATGCTGATGGCAGAGTCATTGCCCCAATGCAGTGTAATCGTCAGCGAAGATCGTAAAAAAGCGATTGAAAAAGCGATCGGGGAGGGTGCGGAGCTGATTATACTGGACGACGGATTTAACCGGGTTAATATTGATAAATATGATATTTTACTGGAGCCGGAACAGATAGCCAATCGACTGCCGTTTCCTGCCGGTCCTTTTCGTGAATTCTCTTTCACTCGGCACTATGCCGATCTGGTTCTAAAAGAAAATAGGGATTTTAGTCGGAAAGTTTCATATCTAAATTTGAATCAAAAAATGCTTTTGGCTACAGCAATTTCACACCCCGAAAGACTCGATTCATATCTCCCGGATGGTGTGGTATCCAAGTACTACCTTCCTGATCATGCCTACTTTGATGAAGTGGAGCTGGAGAGATTGATGCATGATTGTGGTGCGGGTTCTCTGCTGGTAACACAGAAAGACGCTGTAAAAATGAGGAGTTTTAAGTTGCCCCTCTCTATAATAAAGCTAAAATTAGATATTGATGGTGCTGCTATAGGGGTGATAGATAACTATATTGCATCCAAAAACAGAAAAGAGAGAGAATGAAGCATCAAATCGAAGTCGTCCAAACGCTGTTGGAGGCACTCCCGTTTATCAAAAAATTCCATAATGAAAAAATCGTGATTAAATATGGCGGTTCTGCACAAACCAGTGATGCACTCAAGGAGAAATTCGCTCAGGATATTGCTTTGCTTCATACGGTAGGACTGAAGCCGATAGTCGTACATGGCGGCGGAAAAAGTATCACTGATCTGCTGACAGAATTGGGTGTAGAGACCAGGTTTGTTGATGGGCAGCGTGTGACGACTAAAGAGGTGATGCGCATTGTTGAGATGGTGCTCAGCGGTGAGATCAACAAAGAGATTGTTTCGCTCCTCAATAACCATGGTACCAAAGCGATAGGCATTTCAGGAAAAGATGCCAACTTTTTTGAAGCGCGTCCCAAAGACTTTGAAAACTTTGGCTATACCGGTATCATCGAGAATATCAATCCGGAGATTGTGGATAATATTATCGAGGACGGCTTTGTGCCTGTCGTTGCACCGATCGGATCCAGCAGTATGGTGGGGCATCCGGGATTTAATATCAATGCAGATCTCGCTGCCAGCAAGATTGCGGTGGCGGTCCATGCACGAAAAGTGCTCTTTTTGACAGATACGGAAGGAGTTTTGGACAGAGAGATGAAACTCATCACCAATCTCGATATAGAGAAGACGGAGAAGCTCAAGAAAGATGGTACAATAGAGGGCGGCATGGTGCCAAAAGTCAATGCCTGTATCGAAGCTCTCAGGGGTGGTGTCAAAAAAGCACATATCATTGACGGGCGTGTGGAGCACTCACTCTTGCTGGAGATTTTGACCAGTTCGGGTGTAGGGACATGTATCGAACTATAGGAGAAGAAAAAAGATGAAAGCTTTAAAGATTTTGATCATTGTTACACTCTCTTTTGGTGTGTTGGGTGCAGAGGGTTTGATTAAGCCGATTCCTGAGGGTATTAAAGTAGATATGTCAAAAGTCAAATTGGGCAAAAAACTCTTTTTTGATCCTATTCTTTCTGCAGACGGTACGATCTCCTGTGCGACTTGCCACGATCTTCAGAATGGTGGAGATGATGGTTTGAAATTTTCCTTTGGGATCAAAGGGCAGGAGGGAAATATTAATTCTCCCACAGTTTACAATAGTGTCTTTAACTTTCGTCAATTTTGGGATGGTCGTGCCAGAGATTTGAAAGAGCAGGCGAAAGGCCCCATCGCAAATCCTGTAGAGATGGGACATAGTCTGCAAGGAGCCATGGAGGTACTTCAAAAGAGTGAAAGCTACTCTGTGCAGTTTGAAGAAGTATATTCTGACGGTATCACACAAGAGAACATTGTCGATGCAATCGCCGAATTTGAAAAAGCTCTGATCACACCGAATGCACCTTTTGATAAGTATCTGAAAGGGGATGAAGAGGCTGTTGGTTCCAAAGTAAAAAAAGGGTATCAGCTCTTTGTCTCCAAGGGTTGCATCATTTGTCATCATGGTGTGAATGTCGGGGGAAATTTGTATAATAAATTTGGAATTTTTCAAGAATCGAACAGCAGCAACCTTGGTCGTTATAATGTTACAAAGCGGGAAGAGGATAAGTATCACTTCAAGGTACCCTCTTTGAGAAATATAGCACAAACAGCACCCTATATGCATGATGGGAGATCCAGGACACTCAAAGCGGCTGTCTTGCTGATGTCTCAATACCAATTGGGACGCAAGATGAAACCTGAAGAGATCGGTATGATCGTCATCTTCCTGGAATCCCTGTCAGGCACTATGCCGTCGATTGCGAAACAGTAATGGTTAAAAATCACAGCTTTTGGAAAAGACAGATAGATCGTTTTTTGCTTCTACTGATCTTTTTTGCTTTTTTACTCTCTTTTTTGTTTACCTATCTCTATAAAATTGATAAAGAGGTTGAAAATTATGGAATTTATCAACAAAAACTTGAAAAGATGGTTGCACTTGACTTAAAATTGGAAAATTATTTTTTAAAGACTTTTCGTTTTATGAATAGTGATGAGATTGTTGAAATTTCAAAAATATTTGAAGATAATATTCTCTTTTTTAAACAGAGTGGTCTCAAAAAAGAGTTTGGTCAGAAAAGTTATGATGAGTTGCTCTCAATCGATAAGGCTTATCAGGAGAAAATTAATCTGATGCAGCAATTCCAATCTCCCAATGCGAGGGCGACCAACGCTATTCATTATCTTTATGACTTGCGCAAAACAGTTGAACAGGAACTTCCTGATGCCAACAGCATGCATTTAATGATGGATCAGCTCCTTTTTGAGCTGGGGAAAGTCTTGATGGGTCTGCCTGTAGATAGAGATACTTTGAGCACAACTTTGAAGCAGTTGAAAAATCGTCAGGCAGAAAATAGATATTTTGATTATTTTTATAGACAGGTCAGGCAATTTTTATATGATGCAGATTTGATCGGAAACTTATTGGTCAGCAATAAGAAAATTCATCTCCTGGATACCATCGAGGCACTGTCAAATGATTTGATGCAAAAGTATGACAAGAACCGTCAAAAGCAAAAGATCATTACTTTGAGTTTTTTTATGTTGGCATTTTTGATTTTGGTGATACTCTTTTTTAACTATAGACGCGTCAGGCAAACTTCCCTCGAGCTAAAGGCATTTCGTTTTGCCATAGAAAACAGTGATAATACTATTGTGATTACAGATGCAGATCGACATATACAATATATCAACGAAGCCTTTGAGCGCAATAGCGGCTATAAAAAGAGTGAAGTTGTAGGTCAAAATCCGAATGTACTTAAATCCGGTCTTCTTGGTGATGATTTTTACAGGATAATGAATGAAACGCTTGACCGTGGTGAGAAGTGGCAGGGGGAATTGATCAATAGGCGAAAAGATGGTACTTTGCTTTATGAAAAGGCTTCTATAATGCCAATCATTGTAAATGGTGAATTGGTGCAATATCTGGCGATCAAACTTAATATTACAGAGTATATAGAAACTCAGCAAAGACTGCAGCAGTCTGCTGTTGCATTTGAAACCATCGGGGATGGAGTGATGATTACTGACGACAAAAAGAAAATTATCTCTGTCAACCCTATTTTTCTTGAAATGTTTGGCTACACAGAAGAGGAACTCATAGGAGAAGAGCCGGTCATTGTCAGTAATTTGAAACAGGATTCACTCTTTTACAAAAAACTATGGACCACGCTCATGACAAAAAATCGTTGGTCAGGCAAAGTAGAGCATACAACTAAAAGCGGGGGAAATATCCCTATCTGGCTCACGGTTACGGCAGTAAGAGACAAAGATGGAGAGATTCAGAATTTCATCGCAATCTATAAGAATCTTGAAGATATCATCGAGATGGAAGAGAGAGCAGATTTTCTTGCCTATCATGACAGTTTGACCCGGTTGCCAAATCGCGCACATGTCGAGAGAGAACTTACCGATATATTTGACTTGGCTAGAGCAGCAGAAACAAGAGTTGCCATACTATTTATAGATCTGGATAGATTTAAAGTGATCAATGATACCTTGGGGCACCACATTGGTGACGGGATGCTGGTGACACTGGCTGAGCGTCTGAAAAATATTGTGAGTGCCAATGATCTTCTGGCGCGCTTTGGCGGAGATGAGTTCGTTGTCATAATGAGCGGTGTACACAAGAAAGAGGATGTCAGTCTATTGGCGAAAAAAATCCTCTTAGCCATAAGAGAAATGATTGTCGTTAAAGATTACCACCTTAATACGACTGCAAGTATAGGTATTGCACTTTTTCCTGAAGATGGAGAAGATATAAGCAGTGTAGTCAAACATGCGGATGCGGCGATGTATTATGCCAAAGACAAAGGCAAAGATAATTATCAATTCTACACAAAGAAGCTTTCTGTTGATATGCATACCCGTCTGGACTTGGAACAAAAACTCCTCCATGCCATAGATAGAGATGAACTTTATGTGGTCTATCAGCCACAGTATGACTTGAAGAGCAGGAGAATGTGCGGAGTAGAAGCATTGATACGATGGGAGAGTCCGGAGCTTGGACATATTTCTCCTGAAGAGTTCATCTCGGTAGCTGAGGAGACGGGTGTGATCGTACAGATAGGCTATTTTGTTCTTGAAGAGGCATCGAAGGCGTATATGGATTGGAAATCACAGGGGGTTGAGCTCGACTGGATGGCAATCAACCTTTCAAGTATACAATTCAGGCAAGAAGATATGCTCAAGAATTTCATAGAAATAATAGAGAGAACAGGGATACCTCCGAAAAATCTGGAGATGGAGATCACAGAGCGCTGTGTCATGGACCATACAGAGGCGAACTTGACCGTGCTTGATGAACTGCGAAAAATGGGAGCTACGATTTCTATCGATGACTTTGGTACAGGATACTCCTCTATGAGTCACCTCAAAACGCTGCCTCTGGACAATCTCAAGATTGATAAATCATTTGTAGATAATATTCCAATTGATGATAACGATAAAGAGGTTTCGATAGCTATTATTGCACTTTCCCATAGTCTGGGATACAAGGTAATTGCAGAAGGAATTGAAAACAGAGAGCAGGAGGATTTCCTTAGAGAGCAGGGCTGTGATTATGGTCAGGGGTATTACTTCAGCAGGCCGCTGAAGAGTGAAGCATTGATGCATTTTATTAAGAATCATTAATTTCAAGATATAATATCTTAAAATAGTTTATTAGGGGGGTCGATAATGGATAGACGATACATCAGTGCCATGGCAGGTTTGTTTCTTTTGGGCGGCATCATACAGGCTGCAGAGGTTCAGGCCGCAGAGAAGAAGCCGACTTTTGAAAAAGTTTGGCAAGAGACCTATGGTGACAATGATACAGATAGGGCAATGGCAGTCGTGGCGCTGGAAAATGGTGATGTCGCTGTGGCAGGTACCTGTAAATCTTTTGATGCCCAGCAGAGTGATATCTGTGTGACGCGTCTCAATGCCAAAGGCAAAACAGTCTGGCGCAAGATGCTGGGCGGTAAAAATATGGATCAGGCATCAGGAATTTCCCGCTCAAAAGATGGGTCTATACTGGTAACAGGAACGAGTCGATCGTTTAGTAAAAACAGAGACCGTGATATCTATGTCGCGAAGATCTCACTGGAGGGAAAAGGCATCTGGCAGACGACTTTTGGCAAAGAGCGGGCAGAGTATGGACGCGCCATTGCCGGTACGGATGACGGTGGTGCTGTCGTTGTCGGCGAGACGGAGTCTTTCGGCAATGGATACAAAGATATCTATATTATCAAGATAGACAAGGATGGCGGCATGCTCTCCGAGCAGAAAATGGGAGGAGAGAAAGAGGAGTTGGTACGAGGATTGACCCGTACACGCGATGGCAGTCTGGTGATGGTTGGTTCCCGCGAGATCGATCGTGCCGGAGACAGCGATTTTTTTGTTCTCAAAATGGATCAAAACGGCAAAAAGATATGGGCGCGAACTTATGGCGGAGAGTATGAAGATATCCTCAATGCCGTGACACCGACACTTGATGGCGGGATCGTGGCAGCAGGTACGACGCGTTCATGGGGAAGCAAGCAGACAGATTTGAGCGTCTTGAAGTTCAGCAAGGATGGCAAACTGATCTGGCACAAGATCTACGGATACAAGCGTTATGACTTTGCCAATGCTGTGACAGTGACACGAGAGGGTGATTTCGTCATCGCCGGCGGTACTGACTCGATGGGCGAAGGGGTCTATGATGTTTATATCATTGCTCTCGATAGAGACGGCGAACTCTTCTGGTCGGGTCTTTATGGCGATCGTAACACAGATGTAGCCCATGGTATTACCCGTACCAGTGATGGCAGTATTGTTGTGGTTGGAGAGAGTGACAGTTATAGTAATGCCAAAGACTTTTTTCTTCTCAAACTCCAAAAAACAAAAAAATAATTTTGGCATAGAGTAGGATTTTACGATGATACAGGAGAGTTTAAAAATATTTTATCAGGATCTTCGTAACTCTTTCAAAGATCTTTTGCCTATTATTCTGGTTGTAGCCTTCTTCCAAATATTTGTTGTGCAGGCTGTTCCTGAAAACTTAACCTCCATTGTGGTGGGGCTCTTTATAGTTGCAGTTGGGCTGGCACTCTTCATTCGCGGATTGGAGCTGGGGATCTTTCCGATCGGAGAAAACCTGGCAACAGATTTTGCAAAAAAAGGCTCACTTGTCTGGCTGCTTCTTTTTGCTTTTACGATCGGCTTCTCCACTACTGTTGCAGAGCCGGCACTGATCGCTATCGCAGACAAGGCAGCACTCATCAGCGGAGGGCTGATCGATGCCTTTTTCCTGCGTATGACGGTAGCGCTTTCAGTCGGATTTGCGATTGCATTGGGTGTTTTTCGTATCCTGGTGGGACATCCTATACAATACTATATCATTGCAGGATATGTGATCGTGGTGGTGACTACTTTTTTTGCACCAAAAGAGATCATCGGTTTGGCATATGACAGCGGCGGGGTGACAACTTCGACAGTGACGGTTCCCCTGGTTGCAGCATTGGGGATAGGACTCGCTTCGAGTATCAAAGGCCGAAATCCTGCTATTGATGGTTTTGGCCTGATCGCGTTTGCCTCTCTGATGCCGATGATCTTTGTGCAGGCTTATGGGATCATCGTCTACTCTTCTGTGCCGACTATAGCAGGCAAAGCAGTAGCTGCCGGCAAAGTGGCAGTTGAAAAGATAGGAGAGGCTGCGATTTATCATTTTGAGTGGATAGATATCTTCATGGATCTGGTCGGCGTCATTCAGGATGTCTTGCCGATTTTGCTGGTGATATTCTTTTTTCAATATCTTGTTATACGAAGGCCTGTAGCGCATCTACATAAAATAATGGCAGGAATTATTCTGGTCATTCTGGGTCTCTATGCTTTTATTGTTGGCTTGGAGATGGGACTTTTTCCGATTGGAGAGACGATTGCGTTTCAATTGACAGCGATGAAAAATAATTTGCTCATCTATCTCTTTGCCTTTTTGATCGGGTTTTCGACGACGATGGCAGAACCGGCACTTTTGGCGATAGCCATCAAAGCTGAAGAGATCAGCGGCGGTACGATCAAGCAGACGGTTTTGAGGATTGTGGTAGCTTTCGGGGTTGCGATAGGCATTGCCCTGGGCTCTTATCGCATCGTTGCGGGCGATCCTATCCACTACTATATTGTTGTCGGATATATTTTGGTGATTATTATGACCTACTTTGCTCCCAAATACATTATCCCGATCGCCTATGACAGCGGAGGGGTGACGACATCGACGGTAACGGTTCCGCTTGTGGCGGCGCTGGGATTGGGATTGGCGGAAAATATCGAGGGCAGAAACCCCTTGATAGATGGATTTGGACTGATAGCCTTTGCGTCACTTTTTCCGATGCTTACCGTGATGCTCTATAGTACTTATGTTGAGTATGAACGGAACAAAATGAATCAAAAGGAGGAGAAATGAAATTTAGCGCATTGGTTGTCATTATCGAAGACAAACATGAAGAAGAAGTCATCAAGGTGGCGAAAGAGGCAGGTGCGGGGAGTGTGACGATCCTGCATGGACGCAATCTGGGATTGAAAGAGAAAAAAATCTTTTTTGGCTTGACGCTGGAGGAGAATGTTGCTGTGCTGCTCTTTGTGCTGCCGGCAAGGGTCTCGATCAAGGTATTGCGGGCTATTAAATCCAGTTGTGATTTGGACAATCTTGAAAACAGCAGCCTGGCATTTACACTGCCTCTGAGTCATGTTGTAGGGTTGGATATAGAAGAGTTGCATAAATTCAAAGATGACATCAGTCATCTCTTATAAAAGGAGCAAAAATGTTAGTTGAAGAGATAATGACACCGGTAGATAGATTGGTCATTGTACCGCAAATGTCATCAGTGAGGGCAGCTCTGCAGAAGATGAAAATAAGCAGGGTACGATCTTTGGTGGTTGAAAAAAATGGTCCCAACGGAGCATACGGCTTGGTTACTTTCAAAAATATTTTGCAGAGCATCGTGGCAGAAGACGGAGACATAGACTTGCTCAATGTCTATGATATCGCTGCATCGCCCTCTATCTCAGTCTCTGCAAGACTCGATGTAAAGTATGCTGCGCGTATGATGGTACAGGGGAGTATCAAAAGACTTTTGGTGATTGACAATAATGAGCTTCGGGGACTGTTGACGATGACAGATATTATTGCTGTTTTGATGGATGAAGTGGAAAGTTGATTTTTTTGCTATAATAATCTAAAAGAATAGGCAGGATAAGAGTATATGCAATTTATAGAAACACGCGGAAATGATGAAAGCAGACCAAAAAAAATAAATTTCTCGGATGCAATT
Source organism: Campylobacterota bacterium (assembly GCA_034722775.1). Classification (GTDB taxonomy): domain Bacteria; phylum Campylobacterota; class Campylobacteria; order Campylobacterales; family Sulfurovaceae; genus SZUA-451. The sequence continues at coordinate 17,171 of JAYEOH010000039.1, forward strand.
TTAAATCCCAGTGCCAGTTTCGGCGGACTCTATGTACCTGAGTCGCTTCCGAAATTGGACAGTGCTTTTTTGAGCAGTCATCTCGATAGCCATTACAAAGCACTGGCGGCTGATTTTTTGCAAGCATTTGATATTGATATCGACTCCTCCACGATTACAGAAGCGCTTGATCGCTATGATGCTTTTGATGATCCCTCTGATCCTGTGCCGCTGGTTCAGATCGAAGAGGATTGCTTCGTCAGCGAGCTTTATCATGGGCAGACTCGTGCATTTAAAGATATGGCACTTCAGCCATTTGGCTATATCCTCAGCAGACTGGCGCAGGAGAGAGAAGAGAACTATCTGATCATGGCTGCCACCAGCGGCGATACGGGACCGGCGACACTGGAAACTTTCAAAAACCAACCCAATATCAAAGTGGCCTGCCTCTACCCTGATGGCGGGACCAGTGATGTGCAGCGGCTTCAGATGGTGACGGAAGAGGGTGAAAATCTCAAGGTGATCGGAGTCAAAGGGAACTTTGATGATACACAGAGCAGCCTCAAAGAGCTGTTGGCATCTCAGGATTTCAAAGACGAACTTGCTGCGCGCGATATTAAACTCTCTGCAGCAAATTCTGTCAATTTCGGACGCATTATTTTCCAAATTATTTATCATATCCACAGTTATCTGGAGTTGGTACGCAAAGAGGAGATCAAACTGGGAGACCCTGTCTATATGGTGGTTCCCAGCGGTAATTTTGGGAATGCTCTGGGTGCCTACTATGCCAAAAAAGCAGGCTTGCCGGTCAAAAAGATACTAATCGCATCCAACATCAACAATATTCTTACTGATTGGATCAATACAGGTATCTATGACTTGAGAGAGAGAACTTTGATACAGACAGAATCTCCGGCGATGGATATCCTCAAAAGCTCCAATATAGAACGGGTGATGTTCGACAAATTCGGTGCAGCGCGTACCAGGGAGCTTCTCGAAGCACTTAATGATGAGGGTATCTTTCGACTGACTCCGGAAGAGTTGGCAAGTTTGAGAGAAGATTTTGATGCTACTTACAGTGATGATACCGAGGGGGAAGCTGTGATCGCAGCATACGCCGAGAAAGGCTACATCATGGATCCTCATACAGCAACGAGTCTGAGGGCTTATCATGACTTGAGAGAAGAGAAGCTTCCGACCATCATCTACTCCACGGCCGAGTGGACAAAATTCAGTACGACGGTATCAAGGGCTCTGGGGCACCCCGCAGATGGAGATCTGGATGCACTGAAATGGGTGAGTGAAAACAAAGCGATCAGGGTACCTGATATGATCAGCGGACTCTTTGACAAACCTCTCAAGCATACTGTCGTCGTAGAGCAAAAATCTATAAAGGAGGAGATGTTAAAATTTTTATAGGAGCTCTATAGTTTTAACATCCTGTGATGAAAAAAAGTATTCTTTTAGTGAGTAGTATTGTGGTGCTGACAAGCGCTTCTGCCAGTGAAAAAAGGCTGGTGGAGTGCCGTTTGGTAACACCCAAAACTACTGAGTGCAAACCATATCCATCCAAGTTTATGTTTACCGAAAAACTTACCTATGACGGCTCGTCAGATAAACTGATCATCTCCAAGACTCTGCCTGCCGGCCCAAAGCCGAAACTCATCAAAGTTATCAAAGTCGAAGATATGATCGAAAATCATCTGGAAGTTCTTGGCTCTGTGCGTTTTAGCGGCAGCCAGCCGAGTCCATTGCGAAAAAGTGCAGCAGAGATAAGGCTGGAAAAAGCAGAAAAAGAACAGGAGATGGCGGAAGCCAGACTGCAAATTAAAAAAGAGTTGGCAGCACTGAAGAGAGAAAGAGAGCGGCTGAAGCTTCTGCTCAAGCAGCAAGAAGTGGCAAAATTGCATGCGGATAAGATTAAGGAGACAGAAGCCGAAAAGAAGAAGATAGCAGAGGAGAAGAAAAAAGCTGAAAAATATGCCGGATATTCAGTGCAAAGTGGTGATTCTCTTATCTTGATCGCCAGACGATTTAAAATGAGTACAAAAGATGTACTCGCTGCAAATAGTGCTTTGACACGCAAAAGCACTTTAAAAATTGGACAAAAAATTACTATACCGCTTTCTCAGAAAAAGCTTGATGCCATTTTGAAAAAACGAAAAGATCAGCAGCTAAAAGAGGCCAAGAGAGGCATGTTTACAAAAAGTCTAGAGAAAAAATATCGTCAATTGAAAAAAAAGAGGCGTAAAGGTATTACTCTAAATGAGTATGATACAAAGCTCTTCAGGGCACTCAAGAGTAAACATAAATTGCGTGTCCAGGCAACAGCGTACACATCTCATGGTGCACAGACCGACAGCACACCATTCCTGGCAGCATGGAACAACCGTATCCGGCCGGGTATGAAAATAATTGCAGTTTCCAGGGATTTGATCACCAAGTATGGACTGGGCAATGGCAAAAAGGTAAGGATACAGGGATTGCCGGGTTACTATACGGTCCGCGATAAGATGAATAAGCGTTATACGAAGCGTATCGATATCTATATGGGGCTCAATCGTCGAAAAGCATTGCGCTGGGGAAGAAAAAGAACAGTGATCTATTGGTAATACCAAATCAAATTGATTTGGTATAAGACTGCTCCAACTCCTCCTGCAGTTCCAAGACTTCAAGGTAGCGTTCGCTTTTCTCCTCATATTGTTTTTGCAGATCTTCCAACTCCTGAGTGAGTGAGACCAGTCCTTTCTCCTGATAGCACTCCGGATCATAGAGACAAGCGTTAATCGCATCTATTTTTACTTCGAGTTCATCGATTTGACCGGGAAGTATCTCAAGGTTTCTCTGGTCTTTGTAGCTGAGTTTTGTTTTTACTTTGACACGCTTCTCCTCTTTGGGTTTTTCTGCTTTGACTTCATTTTCCAGACTACTCAACTCCCCAAGCTCCTTTTCAATAGCCAGATACTCTGTATAGGATTGAAATGACTCTTCGATGAGGCCCTCTCCTTTGAAAATAAAAAGTTTTGAAGCAATCTTGTCGATAAAGTAGCGGTCATGCGAGACAAAGAGGATGGCGCCCGGGAAGTTGATGAGTTTCTCTTCGAGGATATTGATCGTTTGAATATCGAGATCGTTGGTGGGCTCATCAAGGATCAGGCAGTCTACTTTTTTGGCTAGAAGCAGGGCGAGTGCTACACGGTTCTTCTCGCCTCCGCTGAGCATCCCTACTTTTTTATCCAAAAATTCTTTGGGAAAAAGAAAGGATTTCAGGTAGCCATAGACATGCATATTTTTGCCCTGTACCTCGATGATGTCACCGCCGTCAGGACAAAAAGTTTCGATGAGCCGCTTCTCATCATCGAGCATTTCACGGTGCTGGTCAAAGTATCCGATAGAGAAATCTCCCTGTTTGATGATGCCGCTATCAGGCTGCATTCTCCCGAGCATCAATTTGAGCAGGGTTGATTTTCCGGAACCGTTGAAACCTACGATGGCTATTTTGTCTCTCTGGAGGATCCGTGTGGTAAAATCTTTGATGAGTATCTTGCCGGGAAAACCATAACTGACACCCTCAAGATCAAAAAGCATCTTTTTTCGAGAGACTCCTTCGTCGCGATTGAAGTGTTTTTGTTCCCGTTCGAGTTCTATCATCATTTTATGGATGAGGGCAGGGTTCTTTTTGGCTTCGTCTCGGAGCTCGAAGACCCGTTTTTTTCGTCCTTGATTGCGCTTTTCTCTGGCTCTGACTCCTTTGGAGAGCCATGCCTCCTCCTGTTTGAGGAGTCTGAGCAGGTTTTCGTGCCCTTTTTGCATCGATTGCATACGCTCCTCTTTTTGCCGAAGATAGCTTTGGTAGCCTCCCTGATAGTTGACGAGCTTCCGGTTGTCCACCTCTGTCACGCGGGTTGCGATGGTATCGATAAAGTGCCTGTCGTGGGAGATGATGAGGAGTGTAAATTTCTCTTTGAGCAGCATCTCTTCGAGAAACTCCACCATATATACATCGAGGTGGTTGGTCGGTTCATCGAGGAGGAGAATATCCGGTTTTTTGAGGATCAAAGAGGCGAGAGCGACACGACGCTGTTCACCTCCGGAGAGCGTAATAACAGGTCTCTCTTCATACTCTTTGAGCCGAAACTCCTGAAGTACACGCTCGACCTTGTCATCGAGATTCCAGGCATTGTGATGGTCGAGATAGGCAGAAATGGCAGCATGGCGATTGAGAAGTGTACTGTTTTCAAAGTCTTGTGCCAACGCTTCAGTTAATTTCTCATACTCCCTCTTTGCCTCTTGCAGCTCGGTCAACTCATTCTCGATAGCTTCACGCACTGCCAGGTCAGCTGCAAAATGCGGCTGCTGTTCCATCATTCCGATCTGTACTGACTGGTCAACGACACGCCTTCCTTCGCTGGGCTCCTCCTCTCCGGTGATGAGCTTCATCAAAGTGGATTTTCCGCAGCCGTTTTGCCCCAGTATAGCGATGCGTTCACCCTCATTGAGATGAAAGTCCACATCATCGAGAAGAAGTTTGATGTCATACTGTTTTTTGATATTGAAGAGATCGACGAGTGCCACTATGGTTCCTTTGAAGTGATAGGGGTATTTTAGCGAAAGTTTTT
>JAYEOH010000040.1:0-4966 GCA_034722775.1 Campylobacterota bacterium
ATTCCCACGGAATTTAGAGCGACACGATATCACTCTCTTACTGTCAACCAAGAGAACCTCCCCGAGATTATTGTCCCTACAGCGCACAGCAAGGATGACCATGAGATCATGGCTTTGCAGATCAAAGATAGGCCTATTTACGGGGTGCAGTTTCATCCGGAATCAATTATGAGTGAATATGGTCATGAGATTCTGGATAATTTCCTGAAACTTTAATGTCCAGAAAATATTTTTCTCTTTTTCTCTTTATCTATACCACTGCAGTGGTTTATCTGGCGAGTACAACACCTGTCAGTCCTCATGAGGTGAAATTATTTTTTACTGATGATAGTATTGTTGCCACGCATATGCATATCGGGAAGTTGATGGTGGATGAAGCTTTGTTTGGCCCATTCCTGGGGATCAGGCTATTTTTTCTTCTTATTGGTTTTATTTCCATTTTTCTCTATTATCGCATGTCATGGATCTATCTGAGCAGAGAAGAGGATAGGCATACGGCCACAGCGATCTATATGCTTCTGCCGGGCATTATCACGGCACTAGCGTTGGCAAATATCTCTATTTTGGTAATACCTCTTGTTTTGCTTTTTCTCCTGGCTTATGACCGGGGATGGCTTTGGGCTCAGGCTCTCTCGATGTTTTTTTTATTTATGCTCCACGATGCCTCTGTGATCTTTTTCATTTCGATCTTTATCTATGCATTGATGCGCAAAGCAATACCATTGGCAGTACTTTCCGGATTTTTCCTGATACTATCGCTTGTGACGGTGCGAGGTGTTGAAATAAGCGGCAAGCCATCAGGATATTTTATGGATCTGTTCGGGCTCTACGCTGCGCTTTTTTCCCCACTGCTCTTTATCTATTTTTTCTATACGATGTATCGCATACTGCTTCGTGAAGAGAAGAATATTCTCTGGTATATCTCATCTATTGCACTGCTCGCTTCTCTGGTGCTTTCAGTGAGACAGCGTATCATTCTGACAGATTTTGCACCCTATGTTGTGATCAGTGTTGTGTTGATGCTGGATACTTACTACAGGAGTCTTCGTATCCGCCTGCCTGAATACAGGAGATGGTATCGGGGAGGGTTTGTAGCCGTGATACTCGTTTTGGTGATGAGCTCGTTAACGATTGTTTTTCATAAAGCATTTTTCTCTCTGATGTCACAGCCTGAAAAACATTTTGCAGCCAGGCTTTACGAGCCTTACTGGTTGGCAGATAAACTCAAAAAAGAAAAGGTAGAGTGTTATGATACCCATGATGGGCGTATTGCATCTCAGCTGCGTTTTTATGGTATCGAGAGTTGTCCGAAGTAATATCAAATATAAGTGAAAGTTTCTTCTCTTAACTGTTTCCAAAATACACAATTGGCATAGAATCAAAGCATAATGCATGACTTATACTCAAGTTAAAACCACCTTTAGTGATAATATACTGTAACTCACTAAATATAAAAGGAGAACTCGATGGCTCAAAAGGCGATTAGAGAATATGACGCAAAGTCGATTTTAGCTAAACATTGGGATAAGTATTTCCCAGATTTTACTTATGCTTATGAAACAGTAATGGTGCAAAATGGAGCAGAACTTACAGAAGCTGCAAAAGGTGCATCATGGTTAAATGATAAAACGTTGGTTGCAAAACCAGATATGCTCTTTGGAAAAAGAGGTATGAATGACTTGGTTCTTTTCAGGGATGCTAAGCCAGGAGATGTCACACTTGCAAAAGCTGCATCTTGGATAGATGAGAAGTCCTCTTCTGAGCAGTCAGTATTCTTCTCATTTGATGGAGATACTCCTACGGGTGAGCCGAGTGTAGATATGTTGACTCACTTTATTGTGGAGCCATTTACTCCTCATGAGCAGTCAGAAGAGTATTATGTGTCTGCGACTTGTGTAGGTGATGATGATGTCATCTATATGTCTGCTGAGGGCGGTATAGCTATCGAAGAGAATTGGGATGAGAAAGTTACTGAAATAGCATTTCCTATAACTGCGACAGAAGATGAGATAGCTGAAAAAATCAGAGCAAATGTTCCTAAAGATGTAGCTGAAGCTGACAAAGCAAACTTTGCTGAGTTCTGTATAGGTTTCTTCAAGGCATATAGAGAGCTGAACTTTGCATACCTTGAGATTAACCCATTTGTAATGCAGGGTAACAAGATAGAGCTTCTGGATATGGTTGCCAAGCTGGATGATACAGCTGGATTTATGATGGTTGAAGAGTGGGGTGATGTTGAGTATCCTACTGCATTTGGCATGGAGGAGAAATCTCCAGAAGTTATCGCCGTAGAAGAGGCTGATGCAAAAACAGGTGCTTCACTCAAGTTGACACTGCTCAAGCCGGAGGCTCGTATCTGGACGATGGTAGCAGGTGGTGGTGCATCGGTTGTATATGCTGATACTATCGCTGATATGGCTGGTATCGAAGATCTCGCTAACTATGGTGAGTATAGTGGTGGACCAACAACTGGTGAGACTAAATTCTACGCAGAGACTCTCTTTGACCTTATGACAAGAGAGCCTGATCCCAGCGGTAGAGGCAAAGTCCTTATCATTGGTGGTGCTATCGCTAACTTTACAGATGTTGCCAAGACCTTCACGGGGATTATTCAGGCATTTGAAGAGTATCAGGAAAAGCTCAAAGCAGTAGATGTCAAAATCTATGTTCGCCGTGGTGGACCAAACTACGAAAAAGGTCTCAAAGATATCAAAGAGGCAGCAGATAAAATGGGTCTATGGATAGATGTATATGGACCGGAAACTCATGTAACAGACATTGTAAGAATGGCAGTAGAGGGAGATAAATAATGAACCAATTATATACTAAAAGCACACAAGCTATTTTTTGGAATAACAATAAAACAGCTATTCAAAGAATGTTGGACTATGACTACACTATCCAAAGAGAGACACCATCTGTAGCAGCTATCGTAGCACCTACAAGCAACAACAAGTTTGACAAGTTCTTCTTTGGTCCTGATGAGGTGATGATTCCACTCTTCAAGACAACAGCAGAAGCAAAAGCAGCACAGCCGCAAGCAGATGTTTTGCTCAACTTTGCATCATTCAGAACAGCTTATGATGTGACTATGGAAGCTCTTGAAATCGGTGGTTTCTCATCTATGATGATCACTGCTGAGGGTATCCCTGAGAGACTGGCAAGAGGTATGAACCAAACTGCCAGGGAAAAAGGTGTGACTATCATTGGTCCTGCAACTGTTGGTGCTATTACCCCAGGCGCATTCAAAGTAGCAAATATCGGTGGTACTATCTCCAATATCATAAACTCAAAGCTCCACAGAGCAGGCTCTTGTGGTCTTGTGACTCGTTCAGGCGGACTATTTAATGAACTTTCAAATATCATCGCTATCAATGCTGACGGTATTGCAGAGGGTGTAGCTATCGGTGGTGACAGATTTGTCGGATCAGTATTTATTGACAATCTTCTCAGAATGGAGAAGAACCCAGATGTTAAATATATGATTCTTCTTGGTGAAGTGGGTGGTACAGAAGAGTACAAAGTAATAGAAGCTATCAAAGATGGTCGTATCACTAAGCCGGTAATTGCCTGGTGTATCGGTACTATTGCCAAATATTATGACTCTGGTGTTCAGTTCGGTCATGCAGGTGCTTCAGCCAACGCTGAGTCTGAGACTGCTGAATACAAAAACAATGCAATGGCTGAGGCTGGTATATATGTGCCTGCAACATTCAACGACCTTCCTGCTAAAATCAAAGAAGTTTTTGAAGGACTTAACCTGCCTGAGATTCCTGAGCCGGATATGAATACATTGCCAGCAGTTAGACGATCTAAGCAGTTTATCTGTACTATTTCTGACGATAGAGGAGAAGAGGCAACTTATGCCGGCTTCCCTATTTCATCTGTTGCTACACCTGACACAGGTAAAGGTATCGGTGATGTTATTGCGCTTTTATGGTTCAAGAAACAGTATCCGCAGTGGGCTACGGAGTTCATAGAAACTGTTATAAAAACAGTAGCAGACCACGGCCCGGCAGTATCAGGAGCACACAATGCCAAAGTAACTGCAAGAGCCGGTAAATCTGTAGTAGAGGCACTGGTAACCGGTCTTCTTACGATTGGTCCTAGATTTGGTGGTGCTATTGATGGTGCAGCAGAGCACTTTAAGTATGCTGATGACAATGGTCTGACTCCAAAAGAGTTCCTGGGTCATATGAAGAAGCAGGGTATACCAATCCCGGGTATTGGTCACCGTATCAAATCTCTTAAGAATCCTGACCTTAGAGTAACAGGCCTCATGAATTTTGCAGCAGATCATTTTCCTGCAACACCACTTCTTGACTATGCAAGAACAGTTGAAGCATTAACTACCAGTAAAAAAGAGAACCTTATCCTCAATGTTGATGGAACTATCGGTATCTTGATGGTAGATATGTGGAGAGCATTAGGCTACTCAGAGGACGAGATCAATGAGTTTATCGCTTCAGGTACACTCAATGCATTCTTTATTGTTGGTAGAAGTATCGGATTCATCGGTCATGTTCTTGATGAGAAGAGACTTGCTATGCCTATGTATAGACATCCAATGGATGATATTCTTTACGATGTCCAGGTTGCAGAAGAGATCTAATTTTCTTTCTCGCTTGACATTTAAGTGCAACTCCATCGGAGTTGCACCCCATACAGATCTCTCTCCACGCTTTCTAAAATTTTTTTTATCCTACCGTACCGAAAAACAGAGCAAATCGCACAAAAAACCAAAAATATATAAAAGTTCAACTTGCATTAAGTAAAATGCTATATATAATGTAAGCAAAAAGAGAAATCAAAAAGAATTTACAAAAATTCACACATTTCTCCAAAAAACCCTTGACAAATAAAGTTTTCGGTGCTATAATACGCGTCCACAAACACAGAGACCTTAACCGAGTTGGTTTGAGAGAGTGAATGTGAGTGATCTTTGACAACCAAATATAAGTAAAAA
>JAYEOH010000041.1:0-18471 GCA_034722775.1 Campylobacterota bacterium
TTACCAAATCCCTCTCTCTCCCATGCCCTGAACCCACCCTCAGCATTCAAAGGCATAAAGCCGTTCTTGACAAGTATGCGAGAGGCTCTGACGCTTCTGCTGCCTGTTTGACAATAGACAATAATATTTTTCTTTCTATCCAGCTGAGATATATTCTCACTTAAAATTTCTACAGGAATCAATATCGCTCGCGGGATATAACCCCGTTTGAATTCTCCAACTGAGCGAACATCCAGAAGTGTGATATTGTCATCTTCCTGTAGAAGTATATGGGCCTGCTTGATAGATATGGATTCAAAGTCGGTGAGTATCCACCCTCTGATATAGGCAAAGTAGACAAATAGGCCTGCCATGGCAACCCAATAGAAGATATTGATAGGATGCTTCATCTTTTAAGCCTTTAGTGAAATTGTTTCGACATTGTAGCTCCAAATCATTAGAGGTGTCCTTTGGTGTTACTCTGTTTCGCAAAGTTACACCCCTAAAAGTTATCTTTCAAAGATAATTTACTCAAAGCACTTTAACCTACTTTCTGATAGTATTGGTAGCAAATACTCTGAGATTATTCTCTCAAAAAGGAAAGGGGTTATAATGACTCATGTGATAACAGATCACCCGTATTTCGGTATCTTCCTTCTGTTCGCAATGACAGCGATTGCCTTCCCGGCAACGCTGGCTGCTGCCAGATTTGTAAGTCGGAAGCTGGCAAGGCTGGATACTGAAAAATTGAAGTTGACCATCTATGAATGTGGGCCGGAAGTAACGAAGCAGCCCAATACAATATCAGTGCAATTTTACTTAATTGCACTTCTTTTTATTCTTTTTGATGTGGAGATTGTCTTTATGTTCCCCTGGGCTATTGACTTTAAGCTCCTGGGTTGGTTTGGCTTTGCAGAGATGCTTATGTTTATTTTACTCTTGACGATTGGATTCGTCTATGCTTGGAAGAAAGGAGCACTTGAATGGCACAGCATCAAGTAAATTATGCCTCATCAGCAGGCTTGCCGGTCGCTTTGACTACGGTAGATCATTTGGTAAACTGGGGGAGATCGAACTCTCTCTGGCCTTTGACTTATGGATTGGCATGCTGTGCGATCGAAATGATGGCATCAGGTGCAAGTCGTTTTGACTTTGACCGAATGGGTACGATCTTTCGTGCTTCTCCAAGGCAGGCAGATGTGATGATCCTTGCAGGGACACTTTCAAAAAAGCACGCTGAGTTTGCACGAAGACTTTATGATCAGATGAGTGAACCAAAATGGGTCATCTCGATGGGTTCCTGCGCTAACACAGGCGGTATGTTCAATACCTACGCAACAGTACAGGGCGTAGACAGGATCATTCCGGTAGATATCTATCTGCCGGGTTGTGCACCTCGTCCGGAAACCCTGCAGTATGCGATGATGATGCTCCAGACAAAGATCAGAAAAGAGTCTGCCAATATGAATAATAACACGAAGCAGAGGATAGTCTAAGATGAGAAAATATACTCCCAAAGATAATGTTCAGGGTAAGTCGTATTATACGGATAGATTCTGGGTGGCGCCACGCGTGCCGAGGGAAAAAGTTGAAGAGGGTTCACATTTTGATGCCGTGCTTAAAGCGGTCAGCAAAAATGTAAAAGTCCTGGATGCCTGTGTTGAGATCGGTCAGCTTAGAATTGTAATTGATGCAAAAAATAATGTTGAAGCACTGAGAATCCTCAAGGATGAGTGTGGATATAAATCCTGCTCAGAGTTGAGCGCTGTGGATTATCTTGCCAAAGATGGCGAGTTTGAAATCTTCTACCAAATGTTGAACCTTGATGAAGCAAAACGCGTCAGAGTTGTTTGCCGCATTAAGGAAGGGGAGGCGATCGAGAGTATCGTCCCTCTCTTCAAAATGGCAAACTTCGCTGAGCGTGAAATGTTTGACATGTTTGGTATCTATATTAACAATCATCCTTTCCTCAAGCGTATTATTATGCCGGATGATTGGGAAGGGCACCCGCTTCTTAAGACATATCCATTGATAGGGGATGAGTTTGCCTCATGGTATGAAGTGGATAAGATCTTTGGAAAAGAGTATCGTGAGATTGTCGGTCCCGAAAACAGAGATCCTGCCAATGTCGATCGTTATGACTCTCAGAGATTCTCCCGTGTCGGTTATGAAGTACCGTTTGGAGCAGAGATCGATCCAGAGAATGAAAAAGAGAATCCGATCAAGTACAGTGAGACATTCCTGGTCGATTATAACACGGGGTCCAAGACTCTTGAGAAGCGAAGGTAAGGAGAGTAGATGCAAGTAACCAATAAATTAACCCCATTTTTTGAAAACCTCAATTTTGAGCGCGATGATAATACAATGGTGATCAACTTTGGTCCTCAACACCCTTCGGCGCATGGTCAGTTGAGACTGATACTGGAGTTGGAAGGTGAGTTAGTCACCAAAGCAGTACCGGATATCGGATATCTGCACCGCGGTATCGAAAAGATGGCGGAGAATATGACCTATAACGAGTTCCTGCCGACAACAGACAGGCTTGATTATATCGCTTCGACTTCCAATAACTATGCCTATGCTTTAAGTGTAGAGCGTCTCATCGGTCTTGAAGTGCCCAGACGCGCACAAGTGATACGAACGATGCTCTTGGAGATTAACCGTATTATCTCTCACCTCTTCTTTGTTGCGACCCATGCACTCGATGTCGGAGCTATGAGTGTTTTTCTCTATGCATTCCGCGAGAGAGAGTATGCGATGGATTTGATGGAGGATTATTGTGGCGCACGATTGACGCACTCGGCTGTGCGTATCGGTGGAGTACCTCTCGATCTTCCTGCCGGTTGGCTTGAGAGTCTGGCGACTTTTATTGCCAAAATGCCAGAAGAGGTTCAGACCTACGAAGATCTGTTGACGGAAAACCGTATATGGAAGATGCGTCTGGAAGATGTAGGTACACTGAGTGCTGAAGATGCACTCTCCTGGGGATGCTCTGGTATTATGATCAGAGGTTCAGGTATCAAGTATGATATTCGCAAAGAGGAGCCGTATGAGCTTTATGAAGAGCTTGATTTTGAAATTCCTGTAACAGATAAGTGCGATAGTTATGGTCGTTATCTTCTCTATATGGAAGAGATGCGGCAATCTTGCAGGATTTTACAGCAGTTGATTCCTATGCATGCCAAGACTGATCCGGCGCTGATGGCACACGCACCACAGTATATCTCTGCACCCAAGGAGGAGATCATGACGCAAAATTATGCATTGATGCAGCATTTTGTTCTTGTCACTCAGGGGATGAGACCGCCGGTCGGTGAAGTCTATGCGCCGACAGAATCTCCAAAAGGCGAGCTCGGGTTCTATATCAAATCAGAGGGCGAACCGTATGCCTATCGTTTGAAGTGCCGAGCACCAAGTTTCTTCCACACAGGATTGCTGCAGGAGTTGCTGGTGGGGACTTATATTGCGGATGTTGTTACAATTATTGGTACAACCAATATTGTCTTCGGCGAAGTTGATCGATAAGGAGCTGGTATGAAAAGATATGATTTAAGACATTTACAAGATGATTTTTATGGCAGAATGGTTGAGTTGATCGACAGTGATTTGAAAGTTGCCGAAGTAGGAATTTTCCTCTTTGAAGTAGGGGACTTTTCTTCGATACAGAAAAGTGCGGATGTGATCAAAGAGCAGGGTCATGATCTTATGAACTCGCTCAAGTTCAATGAAGTGGACTGGACGATAGTCGTCAAAAAGATTGATGAAGAGACAAAAAAAGCACGACAGGAAGCGATTGGGGCTGCCCAAAAAGCGGCTGCCCAAAAAGCTGCCGAAGAAGCTGCTGCCGCTGAAGAGAAAGCCGCAAAAGAAGCTGCCCAAAAAGCGGAAAAAGAAAAAGAAGAAGCTATTGCAAAAGAAGCTGCCGAAAAGGAAGTTGCTGCCAAAGAAGCCGAAGAGAAGGCGCTCAAAGAGAAAGAAGAAGCTGCTGCAAAAGCTCTTGCAGAGCAGGAAGCCGCTGAAAAAGCTGCCAAAGAAAAAGAGGAAGCTGCCGCCAAAGAAGCTGAAGAGCGTGCTGCCAAAGATAAAGAAGAAGCTTCCAAAAAAGCCGCTGAAGAGAAAGCAGCCAGAGAGAAAGAGGAAGCAGAAAAGGCACCCGTCAAAACTGCAACGGCAAAAAAACCTGCACCAAGGTCTGCTGCGAAACCCAAGGCAAAGCCAAGACCTAGAGCCAGAGGAAAGGCTAAATAATGTCAGCGGTTTTATTCTCTACTTGGAGGGATGAGTTTATCGACAACCGCGGTAAACCGTCCGAAGAGTGGGGCGAATCAGCTTTTAAACTGCCTGAGAACTATACAGCTGATAGGCGATCCAAAGCCTTTATCGGCTGGGATGGAGTGGCTATATTTCAGGAAGATGTAGATGCTGTCAGACTTGCGACAGAGTATGCGGCGCAGTATCAGGTTTATTCGGAAGCTTGCGGGCGTTGCGCACCGGGAAGATGGGGCGGTCGCATTCTCTATGACCTTTTGGATAAGATCGCTCGAGGAGAAGGAAGCCAGGCGGACATTGAGCACCTCAAAGAGGTCAGCAAAACTATGATGCTCACTTCCAAGTGTGAAATCGGCCGAACGGTACCCAAGCCAATACTTGATTTGATGGAACACTATAAAGAGCAATTTGACAGAGCAATAGATAGTCAGACTCCTTCAAAACATTATAATCAGGAGATCAACTATATTGCCAAAGTGACTGCTCCCTGTACCGATGAGTGTCCGGCGCATGTTGATATTCCTGCCTATATCGAGGGTGTTCGCGATATGACCTTTGGAGAGTCACTGGGGGCAACACGACAGACCATGCCTCTGGCGCATACCTGTGGTCGTGTATGTCCGCATCCATGTGAAGATGCCTGTAGAAGAACCAATCTAGATGAACCGATCTCTATCATGGAACTGAAAAGACTTGGGGCTGACTATGAAACAGATCATGGCTTGGAGTGGCTGCATCCGCAAGAGCCAAAGTCACTTAGAAATGATGGAAAAAAAGTAGCGATGATCGGTGCCGGTCCTGCAGGATTGACAGCCGCCTATTATTTAGCGCTTGAGGGTATAAAAGTAGATATCTTTGAAGAACTGCCGGTCAATGGCGGTGAAGTGGCGGTTGGTGTGCCTGAATATCGTATGCCTATTGACAAATATGATGAAGATATCAATCTGGTACTTGATATGGAGGCTGTCTCGATCACCAATAACCATAGGGTAGATGCGGAGAGGCTCAAAGAGATTGATGCAGAGTATGACGCAACGATGTTGGGCTTTGGTGCCAGACTCTCCAAAAAAGTACGCGCAGAGAATGAGCGTGCCGACATGAAAGGGTACTGGGGTGCGATCGAAATGCTGGACAAAGTGAATCTTTGGCACAAGTATGGTATCGGTTCACCGGCATCCAATGAACTTAATGGCAAAACAGTTGTCTGTGTCGGCGGCGGATTTACCTCTATGGATGTGGTGCGCTGTTCGATTCGTGAAGGTGCCAAGAAAGTGGTCATGCTCTACCGAAGAGATGAGAAGACGATTATTCGGAATACGACTTATGAAGAGTATCACGAAGCGGTAGAGGAGGGTGTAGAGTTTATCTTCCACTCGGCCGTCGAAAAAATCTACGATGAAAACAATCAGCTCGTCAAACTTCTTGTCAATAGGTTTGAACTGGTACCGGACCCGGATGGCGGCAGGGCACAACTTGTCAAAATAGAAGATGGAGACTTTGAGATCGAATGTGATTTCCTGATACCGGCTGTTTCCCAGGCAGCAGACCTTCAGCTTCTTCCTGAAGAGTGGGATATTGAACTGACCTCCTGGGGTACGCTTTTGACTAATGGCAGAGATTATATGACAAATCGGCCGGGGCTTTTTGCTGCGGGTGACTGTGAATATGGTCCCATGACGATCGTCAATGCTGTTGGTCAGGCAAAGCGGGCAGCCTCCGTGATCAGTCGCTATATTTATGACGGAAAAGTCTCTTTGACGGATGATGAGATCATGGAAGATCACTTGACGAAGTTAAAAGTCTATGACAAAAAAGAGAAAGTCACAGGATGGATGCCGGGAATACCGCGTCAGGAGAGTGAAAAACTTGGCGTTGAAGAGCGCAAAGACAACAACCAGGAGGTCAACCTCGGCTTTACCGGAGAAGAAGCCATAGCAGAGGCTGAGCGCTGTATGCGATGTTACTATATTTCGATGGTGGTGGTATAAGATGACAGCACGAAAAATAGAAAAAAAGATGATCACAACAATCATTGACGGAAAAGAGTGTCACGCTGAATTTGGAGAGACGATCCTTCAGATCGCCCGCGCCAATGGCATCTATATCCCGACGATGTGCTATCTGACAAAAGTCGAACCCATTGCATCCTGCCGTATGTGCGTGGTCAATGTGGAGGGTGTTGATGGGATGATCCTCTCCTGCCAGGAGAAGGCAACAGATGGTGCCGTGATCACAACAAATAATGAAGAGATCTTCGAACAGCGTCAAAATATCATGAAGCTTTATGATGTCAATCATCCTCTTGAGTGTGGTGTTTGTGACAAGAGCGGAGAGTGCGACCTTCAAAATAAGACAATGGAATTCGATGTAAGCCAGCAGGATTTCACAGCCAGAGATCAGCACAGGCCGGTAGAAAACTGGGGATTTATCTCTTATGATCCGGCACTCTGTATCATGTGTGAAAAGTGCGTGCGTGTTTGCACTGAAGTTGTAGGTGATGAGGCACTTGCGATCTCTGTGGGAGGTTACAACTCGACAATTATCAATACCAGGCAGGACGAGGATTGCAGCGATTGCGGAGAGTGTATGGCTGTCTGTCCGGTGGGAGCACTGGTCAGCACAGATTTCAAATACAGCAGCAATGCCTGGGAGCTGGAAAAGATCCCGGCATCCTGCAGTCATTGCAGTGCCGCGTGCCAAATGAGCTACGAAATCAAAGATGCGGGGATCAGTAATCCTGAATCGAAGATTTACAGAGTTACAAATAACTTTGAATTCTCTTCACTTTGCGGAGCAGGAAGGTTTGGATTTGATTTTGAAAATCGTCATGTGATGAAAGATCCTGATGCACTGTTCCGGGCATTGGATGCATTCAGGCAAGCAGAAGCAATCAGTTTTACCGGTTCAGTCACCAATGAAGAGGCGCTGATACTTCAAAGATTTAAAGAGAAAAGCGGCGTAAAGCTGCTTTGTGATGAAGTGCGGGGATATCAGCGGTTTATGGAAGCATTCTCTTCCGTTACCGGCACCTCTCTCTATAACAGTAATCTGAAAAAGCTTAGCCAGTCAAGAGCAGTTGCACTGTTTGGAACGCGTATCAATGATGATGCGCCAATGGTCAAATATCACCTTACTATGGCAAGCAAACACCATCAGGCTCGAATAGCCTATATGCACCCTATAGAAGATGTACATATTCAAAATATAGTGACCCAGTTTATGAAATATGAGGCTGGAAGCGAAGAGGGTGTGGCTGCATTGTTGGCAAAAACACTGCTCGCAGACAAAGAGCTTCCAGATGATGTGAGCGGCTATCTGGATGATCTGGATATTGGAAATCTGAGTGCAGAGAGCAATATCGGCGAAGAGGAGCTCGAACTGCTCAAAAAATCACTCCGGAAAAAATCAGGATTTACCCTGGTTGCCGGTGCTGATCTTTATGCTCATCCCAAAGCAGAGAATATTGCCAGACTTTTGGGCTTGATCGAGTGCTATTCGGATTTCGATGTATTGCTGATTCCGCCTGCGACCAATGCCTTGGGAGTTTCGCTGATCTGTGAACTGGATGATGAGGCTGCAGGATATACCATCGGCTATAACACAGAGGGTGATTTTGTGTTGAGTGCTCTCGGTGGTGGTGATTTGGATATGCCGGCACTCAACCAGCAGGAGGGAACATTTACCTCAGTTGACAAGCGTGTCGTTCCTACCCATGTTGCCCTGCCGTATGGAGGGTATGTCCTTAATGACATTATGAATGCGTTGGGATTGAAAAAAGAATACACGATCGATTACACCCGATCACTTCCGCTTGAAAAGGGCTTCAGCACTATAGAGTTCGATGCCCTTCCGGACTACTTTGACATTACAGGTAAAGAGCATCGGGGATATCTTCTCTCCTCAGTAGACTGCGCAAAGAGCGAGAGTCTAGATGCCGTTTCTGACTTGCCGACTTATGATGGAGCAGTACTCTATCAGTGCAATGAAGGCAATCAATTTTCAGCCTTTACCAATAAAACAGAACAGTTGAAATCTGATGCTAGACTGAGGGGTTCGGCACAGTTTTCTACTGTCGCCAAGCTCAAGGATGGTGACCGGGTGAAGTTTACACTCCACGGTGTTGAATACCAAAGAGTGTTTATGATTGATACATCAATGAAAGGAACGGTTGCAATGAACCCCACTTTCGATATGGGCTTAAGTAGCGCTTCGGTATCCTACTATAGATTTAGCCAACCGAAAATAGAAAGAATGGACAGTAAAGATGAGTAACGAAATTACAATCAAAATCGATGGTATCGAGTATAAGACGCAAGAGGGTGAATATATTCTCAATGCAGCTCGGGCAAATGATATCTTTATCCCTGCTATCTGCTATCTGACTCGCTGTTCGCCGACATTGGCGTGCCGTATATGTCTGGTAGAAGCTGACGGCAAAAGAGTATACTCCTGTAATGCAAAAGTCAAAGAGGGAATGGAAGTCGTGACCTCTACGCAAGAGATCCTTGAAGAGCGACGCGCGATTATGGAAGTCTATGATGTCAACCATCCGCTTCAGTGCGGCGTTTGTGATCAGAGCGGTGAGTGCGAATTGCAGAACTACACGCTGGAACTTGGTGTAGATTCTCAGAGCTATATGATTCCTGACACCAAAAGAGAGGCGGCCAATTGGAGTCCGGTACTTCATTATGATCCGGGTCTCTGTATCGTATGTGAGCGCTGTACAACAGTCTGTAAGGACATGATCGGTGATGCTGCGATCAAAACCGGCCCAAGAGGCGGAGAAGCGCTCGATAAAGGTATGAAAGATGCAATGCCCAAGGACGCTTATGCGATGTGGAATAAATTGCAAAAATCTGTCATCGTGCCCAGTAATGGTACAGGTGAAACAAACTGTAGTGATTGTGGTGAGTGTGTGGCAGTTTGTCCTGTCGGAGCACTGGTAAGCCGAGACTTTGTCTATACAACCAATGCGTGGGATCTAAAAAGAGTACCGGCAACTTGTGCACACTGCAGCAGCGGTTGTCAAATCTACTACGAGACGAAACCGACATCGATCGAAGATTCGACTGAGAAAATTTATCGTGTGACCAATGAGTGGAACTATGTTTCTCTTTGTGGAGCAGGTCGTTTCGGATATGATTTTGAGAACAGAGTAGAGACTAAAGACAGTGATGCATTTGAGAGAGCAGCAGAAGCACTCCAAAAAGCGGACACTATACAATTTAACTCTGTTATCACCAATGAAGAGGCACTGATGCTTCAAACATTGAAAGAGAAATTTGGTACGAAGCTGGTTAACCAGGATGCTTATGCGTTTCAGAACTTCCTGAGGGCTTATGGAAAGCCTTCCGGAAAGCTTCTTTATGGCAGTGATTTCAAAGAGGTTATGAAGACAGACTTTGTGATCAGTGTAGGAAGTGCACTGCGCAATGACAATCCCAATGCCCGCTATGCATTCAATAATGTACAGAAGATGAATAAGGGTGCAGGACTCTATTTCCATCCTATAGCCGATACAGTTATAGCTGATCTCGGCAAGAGTGTCACCTGTTTTGCCCACAAACCCGGTCTTGAAGAGGCTGCACTCTATCTGGTACTCGATCTCTTTGCAAAAAGAGAAGATCTCCCGGAAGAGACAGCTTCTTATCTCGACTCTTTCCACTCCAAAGGAACAAAAATCATCAAAGAAAAAGTGATGGAAGAGGTTACTGAAACTGTGGTGGACAAAGAGACAGGTGAGTCCAAAGAGGTCACCAAAAAAGTACCTAAAATGGTTGAAAAAGAGGTCGAAGTGGATAAAAATTCACTAGTGACGCTGCTTGGCGGTGACGAAAACTTCGCCGAAACTTTTGAAAAGATGATGAAGAAGAAAGAGCGATTCTCGCTTATTGTAGGGGAAGATCTCTATTTCCATCCCAAAGCAGAGAATCTTGCCTCACTTGTCGCAATGATCGAAACGGCTTGCGGTATGGAAATAGTGATGGTGCCGCCTAAGACAAATTCACTGGGTGTCGCACTGATCTGCGACCTTGATGAGAGTGCAGAAGGGTACACAGTCGGATACAATGAAAATGGTGATTTTAAACTCAGTGCACTGGGTGACGGAGACCTTGATATGCCGGCGATGAACCAGCAGGAGGGTACACTCACAAATATGAATAAGCGTGTGACTCCAACCAATGCCGCATTAGAATATAAGGGATATGAACTTAATGACCTGATGCGTGCCTTGAAACTTGGCAGACACTTGACCATAGACTGGACACCGGTGCTTGCAGGCAAAAAAGGTTTTCAGGCAATAGCATTTGATGATCTGCCTAATGGCTACAGTAATAGCGGTGAAGAGCAGAGAGGATATCTGTTGAAAAATCCCGGCAAGCGTGCAGGCAATAATCTCCCTGAGAAGTTTAATGAGAGTATTGCACTTGAAGGTGAGATTGCCTATCGCTGCAATCCTCAAAGACAGTTCAATGACTTCAGTGACAAAGCACATCAAATCTTTGAAAGTTTCTCTCTTTATGCCAGTACAGCAAGAGCAGAAGCACTTGGAGAGAAGGTTGAGGTTGATTTCGGCACCGGGACGATGATGTTTGATGTAGTAGCGGATGAGAGAATGGAAGGCGATATCGTTGAAATTCCTGATTTCAAAAGTGCAAAAGATATCTATACTCTCTTTGGCAGAGACAGATTCAAAAATGTAACAATTAGAAAGGTGTAAGTATGGAAATAGTGAATTTAGCAGTGCTGCCTGAAGTAACCAGCACAGGTGTAGTCATCAAAGGAATCATTATTCTGGCTATCATCTCTGCAATTGCAGGATTTGGTACCTATATTGAACGAAAGATTCTGGCGTTTATGCAGAGAAGACTCGGACCGATGCATGTTGGTCCCTATGGACTTCTGCAGATTGCGGCGGACGGCATCAAACTCTTTACCCAGGAAGATATCATACCGCAAAATGCCAACAAGCTGATATTCAAGATCGCACCTGCGATTACGGCAGCCACTGCATTTATTGCATTGGCAGCGGTGCCTGTCTTTCCTGATTTTACAATTCCTGAGTGGATTCCTCTGTTGGGCGGCACTTTTGTTCCCTCCATCGCCGCGGATGTCAATGTAGGTATACTCTTTATTCTTGGAATGATGGCTGCCGGACTCTATGGTCCATTACTGGCCGGTATGGCTCAGGCGAATAAATGGGGTATTATCGGATCTGCCAGAACAGCAGTACAGTTTCTCAGCTATGAAGTTGTTACCGGTCTCTCCATACTGGCACCGATTATGCTGGTAGGGTCGCTCTCACTGGTTGATTTTAACAATTATCAGGATGGTGGATTTGTTTCATGGATGATTTGGCAGCAGCCGGTTGCATTCGTCTTGTTTATGATTGCCGGATTTGCAGAGACTAACAGAACACCATTTGACCTTTTGGAGCATGAAGCCGAAATTATTTCGGGATTTGCGACAGAGTATTCCGGTATGCGATGGGGTATGTTCTTTATCGGTGAGTATGCCAATATGATTACGATATCGGTCATACTGGCAGTTGTCTTTACGGGGGGTTACAACGATCTTGGTTTCCTTGCAGGTTGGTTTGTCGTCGTTATGAAGATCGCATTCTTCTTCTTCCTCATGTTATGGGTAAGAGCTTCGTGGCCGCATGTCAGACCGGATCAGTTGATGTGGCTGAGTTGGAAAGTGCTCATGCCGGTTGCAGTCATTAATATTTTAATCACTGCCTTAGTAGTGATGGTGTAGGGAGTAAGGATGAGTTTAGAACAATTTAAAAACAGAAATGTAGGAACACAAACCTATACAATGATTGATATAAAACCTGCTCCTGACACAGGAATAGGAAAATTTCAAAGAGTGGTAGAGCGCACCTTCAGGGGGGAACTCTTTGTCGGACTTTATGTTACCTTTAGAGAGATGATCAATGCACTCTTCAGAGGAGAGATGGCTGCTGTCAAATATCCTTTTGAGAAGTTGCCTATATCGCCAAGATATAGGGCAATTCACGATATGCTCAGGTTGCTCGAGAGCGGTCACTATCGATGTATCGGTTGTGGCCTTTGTGAAAAAATCTGTATCTCAGACTGTATCAAGATGGATACACGCTATGATGAGAATCAGCGAAAAGAGGTTACCGAGTATACAATCAATTTCGGGCGATGTATCTTCTGCGGCTACTGTGCTGAAGTGTGTCCTGAATTGGCGATCGTGCATGGAGGGCGCTATGAAACTTCATCGGAGCAGAGAGCAAGCTTTTCACTCTTTGAAGATATGCTTACACCGATAGATGCACTAAAGCAGCAGCAAGAGTATGATGGGTTTGGCGCTGTTACGCCAAATGCTGACAAAAATATTAAAAAAACGCCACTCGCGTACTAAAAGGAGAGAGAATGTATGAACAAATAGCCTTTTACCTATTTTCAGTCCTGATAATAGGGCTCTTCTTGGTAACGGTTTTAACCAAAAATGTACTGTATTCCATGACTTCACTTGCGGCAGGAATGGTTTTGATCTCAGGACTCTTTTTCCTTTTGGGAGCGGATTTCCTTGGGGTGGTTCAGTTGATTGCTTATGTAGGTGCAGTGATGGCACTCTACTCTTTTGCGATGATGTTTTTCGATGCGACTAGAGATGTCAAAGAGAAAAATACCAATGATGCCTGGGTTTTTCTGCTTGGCGGTATGATCGCAGTGATGCTGGTTGTCGTCTTTTCCGCTCCTATCTTCAGTGAGAATATCCAGGCGATATATCCCCCTATCGCAGAAGCGACAAATCCTCAAGCTGTGGGAATGGTGCTCTTTACGAAGTATCTCGTCCCATTTGAGGTGGCGGCGGTAATGCTGCTTGTAGCAATGATAGCAGGAATTATCCTGGCGGGAAAAAAGATGGATATGAGCCTTACGACAGAGGATGATATCGTGAAGACGGAAGTTAATTCACAGGAGGATGAAAAATGATAGGACTCAATCATTATCTCATACTCTCAGGGCTGCTTTTTGCAATTGGTCTTGTAGGTGTATTGAGAAGAAAAAATCTTTTGATGCTCTTTTTTGCAACAGAAATTATGTTGAATTCGGCGAATATTGCATTTGCCGCAGCTTCACACTATTATGGTGATTTGACGGGGCAAATGTTTGCTTTCTTTATTATCGCCGTAGCAGCGAGTGAAGTGGCTGTCGGCTTGGGACTTTTGATTGTCCTTTATAAGAAAAACGGAAGTCTGGATCTCGATGATCTGATGACTATGAAAGGGTAGTAATGGAAAAATTTGTATATATTGCACTTTTTGCACCGTTAGTTGGCTCTCTGTTCGCTGCTCTTTATGCTATGAGCCCGAAAAAAACATTTGTCGGAGTCATTGCTTCATTGTTGTTGACGACATCTTTTCTAGCTTCTGCCATTTTGGCTGCGTATGTTTATCAGACAGGTGAAGGCATCCATGTCACAATGATGGAGTGGATTGGTGCCGGTAATCTGATGATACCATTTGGATTCCTGGTCGATCAGGTCAGTGTGACAATGATGACTGTAGTAACTCTGGTTTCGACTGTAGTTCATTTCTACTCTATCGGCTATATGGACCATGACAAGGGTTTCAACAGATTCTTCTCTTATCTCTCAGCCTTTGTCTTTTCGATGATGGTGCTTGTGATGAGTGATAACTTTGCAGGACTCTTTATCGGATGGGAAGGTGTGGGCGTTTGCTCCTGGCTTTTGATTGGATTTTGGTATCACAAGCCGGATGTCTCTCCAGAGGAGAATCCTTCGATCTCTCCCTCCTGGGCTGCCAATGAAGCATTCATCGTAAACCGTATTGCTGACCTTGCAATGCTGGTAGGTATCTTTGTTATTTACTGGAACACCGGCTCACTTCAATATGATGTTGTTTTTGCTGAGCTTCCTTATCTGAGTCATGGGATTTTATTTACAGCGGCAATCGCACTCTTTATTGGTGCGATGGGTAAGTCGGCACAATTCCCACTCCATACCTGGTTGACAGATGCGATGGAGGGTCCGACACCGGTTTCTGCATTGATACACGCTGCGACTATGGTAACTGCCGGGGTATTCCTGGTGATCAGAGCCAACCCTCTCTATGTGTTGACACCTGAAGTAGGTTATTTTATCGCGGCACTGGGTACTTTCGTTGCGATTTTTGCTGCCTCGATGGCACTGGTCGCGAGAGACTTGAAGCGCATCATTGCCTTCTCGACACTTTCACAGTTGGGATATATGTTTGCGGCAGCAGGTCTGGGCGCTTACTGGATCGCTCTTTTCCACTTGGCTGCGCACGCTTTCTTTAAGGCACTTCTCTTTTTGGGTGCAGGTAATGTGATGCACGCAATGCACGACGAGTTGGATATCTTCAAAATGGGCGGATTGAAAAAGTCTATGCGTTGGACTTATATCTATATGGGTCTCGCCTCATTGGCATTGGCAGGGATTCCGCCACTGGCAGGATTCTTCTCCAAGGATGCGATTATCGAAACAGCCTTCAATGAAGGAACACTGATCCTCTGGATCACACTGGTGATAACAGCAGGTATGACAGCATTCTACAGCTTCAGACAAGTCTTCCTGACATTTGAAGGAGATGAGCGCTACAAAGCATTTGGCATTCATCCGCATGAGATGTATAAATTTGTTTTGATAGCGATGTCTCCATTGGCGCTTCTGGCAATCATTGCCGGTTTCTTCCAGGGAACATTCCAGACTTTTGTAACAAATCTGCTTCCCAACTATGAGATGAGTGAGCATACACATCATCTAATATGGCTGCTCGGAGGAATTGTCCTGGCATTTGCTGTTGGCGGTATTGTGCTTGCATGGATCAAATATGGCAAAGGATTGAAGAGAGATGAAAAATTGGAAAACAGTTTTGTCTATAGACTGTTGAAAAATCAATACTATATTCCTCAATTCTATGCAGAATTTATCTCTAAACCTTATGCAATGATTTCAATGATGATGTGGAAAAATGTGGATATGAAGATTGTCGATGCGACAGTAGACGGGATTGCCAATCTCTTCTATAGCGGCGGCGACAAAACAAGAAAAATGCAGACCGGTAACTTGTCAAACTACCTCAATTGGATGGGTGTTGGACTGGCTATATTGTTGCTTGTCGCAGCAATCTCAACGGTAATCGGTTAAGGAGCGGATAGATGGATAATATATTAAGTGTTTTGGTATTTTTCCCGGCAGTCGCAGGGTTGCTGGGTTTTGTTGTAGATAAAAAAAGTGCCAGAGTCTATGGTATCAGTGTTGCCTCTATAGAGCTTCTGCTTGCGCTTTGGCTCTGGATGAGTTTTGATGGCAACAATGCAGGTATGCAATTTGTAGAATTGATTCCTTTGGTTCCGGACTTTGGCATCAGTTACTACCTGGGTGTTGATGGTATCAGCCTCTTTATTGTTGTGATGGCGGCATTGATGACATTGCTGGGTATGATCGGTATGAGTGTTGAGAAAGATATCAAAAACATGATCATCTCGCTTCTCTTTCTTGAGATGACGATGATCGGAGTTTTTGTTGCGCTGGATGCGATCATCTTCTATCTCTTCTGGGAGCTCTCACTGGTTCCTATGCTTTATATCATCGGTGCCTGGGGCGGACCACTTAGAGTCTATGCCTCGATCAAGTTCTTCCTCTACACCTTTACGGGGTCACTGATTATGTTGGTAGGTATGCTCTTTATGGCATATCTCTACCATAGTATTTCAGGGATTTGGAGCTTTTCGATCACTGATTGGTATGCGTTGGTCTTGCCGGTCAACTATCAAATTTGGCTCTTTTTGGCATTCTTTGTAGGCTTTGCTATCAAGGTTCCGATGTTTCCTTTCCATACCTGGCTGCCTTATGCACATGGTCAGGCACCTACGATCGGTTCTGTCATCCTTGCTGCAGTCTTGCTCAAGATGGGTACTTATGGATTCGTTAGATTTTCACTTCCGCTCTTCCCTGATGCTTCGGTAATGATGATTATGCCAATTGCCGTATTGGCGATCATTATGGTCATCTATACAGCGATGATCGCTTATGCGCAGGAGGATATGAAGCAGGTTATTGCCTACTCATCCGTTTCCCATATGGGTGTGATCATACTGGGAACTTTTGCGATGAATGCAGAGGGGATCAGCGGTTCAGTCTTTTTGATGCTCTCTCACGGTATTGTCTCCGGCGCACTATTTATGTTGGTCGGTGTGATTTATGACAGGCGTCATACAAAGATGATGAGCGAATTCGGAGGATTGGCCTCCGTGATGCCAAAATATGCCACGATCTTCGGGATCATGCTGATGGCATCTGTCGGATTACCTTTGACGATCGGTTTTGTCGGTGAGTTCCTTGTTCTTCTCGGTTTTTATCAAGTCTCTCCTATTGGTGCGATTCTTGCCGGAACGACAATCATTCTTGGTGCAATCTATATGCTTGCACTGTACAAAAAGAGTTTCTTTGGTCCAGTGACTAATGAGGCAAATAAAAATCTCCCGGACTTGGATGCTCGAGAGATGGTTTCGCTTGTGCCTCTTGTCTTGATCGTGGTTTGGCTGGGAGTCTATCCCAAGCCGGTACTTGGTCCGATTGACAACAGTGTCAAAGCACTCTTGAGCTTTATGGAAGAGAAGGCACAAACGCCTGAAGCCAAAGAGCGAATTATTGTGAGCAATACAATGAAGGAGGCAAGATAATGTTAGAGCCTATTAGTATAAGTTTAGCTTCCCTGAATCTACCTACTCTGGCGCCAATGCTGATCGCTATAGCTGGTGCTTTGATCATACTGATTATTGACCTGATCAAAGAGGGTCTGCATAAATCACTTTATGTGATGTTGACAATTTTGGTGCTCTTCGTAGACTTTGGCTCTGTCATGGGACTCAATGTCAATGAACGGGGATTGTTTGATGTTATGTTGATCGATGGTATTGCCATTATTTCACAATTGCTGCTGCTGGCGGCATCGATGCTCTTTATTCCACTGGCATTGACCTCCAAGCGTTTTCACGAATACTCTTATCCGGAATTTTTTGCACTCTTCCTCTTTATGATTGCGGGATTCCAGTTTATGGTAGCAACTGACAACCTGATTTTGATCTTTGTCGGAATAGAGACAGCATCACTTTCACTCTACACTTTGATCGCTATGCACAATAGAAGCAACTCTTATGAAGCTGCCGTTAAGTATTTCACGATGGGTGCAATGGCTGCAGGTTTCTATGCGATGGGTGCAGCTGTGATATATGCATTGACTGGCAGTGTGGAACTTTACCAGGTTGCAGATGTACTGCAGAGTCGTGTCGGTGAACCGGGAGTTATGATTGCGATCCTTGGCGGGTCTATCCTTCTTTTGACCGCTTTTGCTTTCAAACTTTCCCTTTTCCCTTTCCATACCTGGACACCTGATGTCTACGAGGGTGCAAGTGCGCCGTTGGCAGGGTATATGTCGATAGTGCCGAAAATCGCTGCTTTTGTGGTCGCGATGCGTATTTTTGGAATGTATATTGATTTAGGTATTGAGTGGGTCAGGATTGCCATCCTGGTTTTAGCTGTTGTCACGATGACACTGGCAAATATGATGGCATTGGTGCAAGAGGATGTCAAAAGAATGCTTGCGTACAGTTCCATCTCGCATGCCGGATTTGTTATGGCAGCCATTGCATTGGATACAACCAAGGGTAATACGGGTGTATTCCTCTACTATGCCCTCTTTATGTTTACGAACCTGGGTGCATTTACGATGCTCTGGATCAGTCGGCATAAAGATAAGGTGCACCATTCCAGATATGACCATCCCTACGAGAAGTTTGCAGGTTTAGTAAAAATTATGCCTTTAGCTGCAGTGATTATGGCACTCTTTATGCTCTCACTTGCAGGCGTTCCTCCATTCTCTGTCTTTTGGGGCAAGATCTATATTATGAGCGCGGCAGTTGACGCAGGATATGTCTGGCTGGCAGTCGTGATGGGTCTTAACTCGGCGATTGCTGCCTACTACTATCTGAAGCTGATCGTCTATATGTTCCTTATGGAGCCTGAAGAGAACGATGGAACAGTAACCTACAATATGACGAAGCCTCTAATGACGATCGTCGGTGTCGCAGTAGCGGCAACCGTCGGTTCAGTCTTCTTTATGCAGCCGCTTATCTCCTATATCTTCTATATGGTGAGTGCAAGCGGATATTAAATATCTACAGAGGAGGGATAAGCAGT
>JAYEOH010000041.1:18571-21519 GCA_034722775.1 Campylobacterota bacterium
CTCATCAGGGTAGAGCAGATCGATGCCGTAGTGCTCTATGCCTCCCTGCTCCTCAATCGTCGGCTTGGCAGAGACGATATTGATCTCCCTGTAGAGCGACAGGGAGTCGAGAGAGAGTATGATAGCATTGGTCTGTTGGGCGATTGATACTGCCAGTCTACTCTTTCCTGAAGCTGTCGGTCCGATGATGGCAAGCTGCCTGATGGGTTGATTCATGGGTATAATGATACCACATCTAAAGAAGATTGATACAAAAAAAAGGTAAAATAAGAGAATTTTTACGAGGTGCTTATGGGACTATTTGACAAAGACAACCGTTTTAATGCTGCAAATCTTATCTCTTTTGCTAATATTTCAGCAGGTATTGTCGCTATCTATTTTATTGTACAGGGTAATTTTTTTGTTGCCATTGTTTTGGCGTGGATAGCCGGTGCACTGGATATAGCAGATGGCAAGGTAGCGAGAAAATACAATCTCTCAACTGAATTTGGCGTACAGCTTGACAGTTTTGCCGATTTTCTCTCATTTGTTGTGATGCCGTCATTTTTACTTTTTTATGCCCTGCGCGGTGATGGTCAATTGAGTATTGCCGGTGAAATGCTAATTGGCTTTGTCTTTATTTTTTATATCATAAGCGGCCTGCGCCGATTGATTGAGTTCAACCTTAAAGTTGATGCAGGTGAGGTAGCTAAATATTTTGAAGGCGTACCTACTCCCTTAGGAGCAATTTTGTTATGGGTGCTCTATCTTCTCTATAGTTACGGTGTGGTACCCAATCCTTATGCGATAGCCTCTCTGGTCGTGGTCATCGCCTGGGCACTCAATAGTAAAATCAAGATCAAACATCCCTAAAACAGATCAACAATGGAGTCGTAGTTGCGCAAAAATGATATCATAGAGAAGCTGTCCAATTTTTCGGAACTGGTAATGTTTCAACATTCGATTTTTTCCCTCCCTTTTATCTTTATCGCTATGTTGGTAGCGGCTGATGGATGGTTCGGCTGGAAACTGCTGTTTTTGGGTGCTTTGGCAGCTGTCAGTGCACGGAACTTTGCGATGGGTGTCAACCGATATCTTGACAGAGATATCGATATCCTGAATCCCAGAACAATGAACAGGCCCTCTGTGGATGGTCGTGTGAGTGAAAAAAGTATGCAGTTTTTTATTGCAGGAAATGCACTGCTTTTTATAATAACGGCTTACTTCATCAATACATTGGCGCTGATACTATCTGTGCCGATCTTGATTGTCCTGGGGGCTTATACCTATTTCAAACGCTTTAGTGCTTCCGCACACTTGATCCTGGGTATAAGTCTTGGGCTTGCTCCGATCGCCGGAGCAGTTGCGGTACTTGGAACTATTCCGCTGTGGTCGGTTTATCTGGCTATCGGTGTGATGTTCTGGGTAGCAGGTTTTGATCTCCTCTACTCTCTGCAGGATATTGAGTTTGATCGGGAAAATGGTTTGCACTCGATTCCTGCAAAGCTTGGTGTCAGGAGGACGATGATGGTCTCCAGACTCTTTCATCTTTTGGCAGTGGTATTTTGGGGACTTTTTGTTGCTCCATCAGGTATAGGGAGCTATGGTGTGCTTGCTGTGATTGTGAGCACACTCCTTTTGGGGTATGAACACTATTTGGTTATGGAAAATCCCCAAAAGATCGACAAGGCTTTCTTTACAGTCAATGGATATCTTGGATTTATCTTTTTACTCTTTGTTATTATCGGTGTCTCACAATGAAATGGCTATTGATAGGTGTTATTGCAGCAGAGGCTGTTGTCATTTTGTACCTGCTGCAGGGAAAGTATCGACTGAAAAAAGAACTTCGTCATTTGCATAAAAAACACAAAGCGGGACAAAAAACTATCGTGGAGTTACAGGAGCAGGAGATAGAAGAGCCGATCGACAAGCTTGCAACTCACGATAAGATTGTAGAGATGTTCGAATCGGGTGTAGATGCAGAAGTAATTTCTGAACAGTTGGAAATACCTCAGAATAAAGTAGAGATGACACTAAGGTTCGAAAAGATGAAAAAATATGGTTCACAATAGCTGGCAGGATACGATCCAGTCTGCCTATGGAGAACTCTCTGAGAGCTATAGAACTTATCTTGAAGAGGATACGAACTACTTCCCTTCCAAAGACCAATATTTCAACGCATTCAGAACATTGCCTAAAGAGAAGGTTTGTTATATCCTTTTTGGACAGGATCCCTACCCCAGAGAGGATAGTGCGATTGGCTATGCCTTTATCGATGGAAAGGTGAGAAAATTATTCAGCGACAGAGGACTCAGCAAAGAGGTAAACCGTGCAACCAGTCTACGCAACTTTATTAAAATGGCATTGGTTGCCAGAGGAGATCTCCTCTTAGGAGAGACTTCGCAGGAAGCTATCATACAGGTGGACAAGAAAGCTTTAATCGGAGGTATCGGTGAACTGAAGGATAACTTCGAGCAAAACGGCGTACTGCTCCTCAACACGGCACTGATCTTCAGCAGCAAAGCTGAGAGCCGATCCCACATCAAAGCCTGGCAGCCTTTTGTTGAAAGGCTTCTGACGGAAATGAAAGAGGTCGATCCGACACTGATCCTGTTCGGCACCCACGCAAAAGCCCTCAAAAAGCTAAAGGGCATAGAAAAATTCCACACTATTGAACTGGAGCACCCCTACAATCATACCTTTATCTCCAATCCCAAAGCATTGAAATTATTCGGTTCGATGGATCTGCTTGCAAAATAAGCTAACTTTAGCTAAAATGCGACTCTTACAAAATATGCGCTCATGGCTCAGCTGGATAGAGCATCGGTTTGCGGTACCGAAGGTCACAGGTTCAAATCCTGTTGGGCGTACCACTTTTAAATCCCCATAAAAATACCACTCAACTCTTTGCTCGTTACTATATCCATAGAAGCATTTTTGAAATCCTTAGGATTGTTTGTAATGATCAA
>JAYEOH010000042.1:0-21429 GCA_034722775.1 Campylobacterota bacterium
ATAATATTAAGCCTCTGCTCGTTGCAAGCGGACGCGCCTATCTCGATGCCATTAAAGCGAATGACATCGAAGTCAAAGATGCTTCCAGGCGAATCGAGATCAAATTCAGACTCAAAAATGAAGATGCCATGCACGAGATCGAAAAGGTACTCGATGCAGAGTGAGTTTATACCGGAGAAGCTAAAAAAAGCAAAATGGATTTTGACAAAAAACCTCGATGTCTCCAGGGAGAAACAGAAAGCTTTGGAGCCCAAGGTACCCACAAGAAGATCCTGGTGGCATCGATTGAAATTGAGAATTTTTGGACTATAATGCATCAGTTTTTCAGATAGATTAAATATTTTTTAAAAAATTTCACAATATCTACACTTTTTGGTTATACTATTAAATAATCAAAAAAGGAGTTATGAATGATCAAACAGCATTTTAGGAAGATTGGCGTAGTTGCAGCACTCTCATCAACACTGCTATTTACCGGATGTACTTACGAGGAGCAGATGCTGGCGAGTGCTGCGGTCGCCGGTGCAGGTACAGCTATTGCGCTTTCCACATATAATTATCCCTACTACTATAACCAACCTTACTACTATTATGGGGGGAGATACTATTATGGTGGGTATTATCGCAACGGATACTATCATTATCAAGGAAGGCGTTTTTATAATGGACGCTATTATAATAGAGGATATGGTTATTATAATGGACGAAGATATCGTGCAGTAAACGGTCGATATGGATACTACTCCAGCAGAAATGCTTATCAGCGGTCAAGTCACTATAGAAATTCAAACAGATACAGAGGTGGAAGTTATAATAGGGGTAGAAGCTACAGTCGCGGTGGAAGGTATGGACGATAGGAAATTATCGGTCTGACTAATCTATCTCTATGAGCACCAACTTTAACTGCTTTAAAAAAATCTCTTCAGAGGGAAGCGTAAGCTTCGCCTCCCTCTGCTTCGCGCCCCACATCGGTTCTGGGAAATAACTATCCTCTTCAAATCGTGTCATAATATGCCAATGCACATGGGGCATATAATTCCCAAAAGAAGCGATATTGATTTTGGCAGGTTTATAATAAGAGAGCATCTCTCTTTCGATCAGGTCGAGCAGGGTATAAATCTCTCTTTTTATCTCTGGAGGTACTTCGCTCATTTCACGGTAGGGGCGCTGGGTAAATATCTTGAGCCAGGGTATTTCACTCTCCTCGATTTCAATTTTCAAATGATCATTTTCCCAGATAGGTTTGGCTGCTGTCATTGTGGGCTCCTGTTCATTGGTATGGCTGACTAGCGTATTCTTTTTAATCTAATATTATTTAATTTTAAAATAGCTGAAGCACTTTTTATATTTTTTTTATTTGGATACCCGACAATAATATCAGCAGCATCATCAGCAAAGTTTAGATCAAAACTTTCTCCGCTTAGATTGGCAGAAGTGGTATACGCCCAACCAAGTTTTTGGATCAGGGATAGATGATATTTCTCTTTGATGATGCGATAGGAGTCACCATTGGGAAAGATAAAAGTTGTTTGCCTTGATCTTCTGATGCGGTTTTTGTGCCTCTCAGGTACGCGAACTAAAGACTTGAGTGCCCAAAGAGAGGGGAGGGCTTTAATATAGTGTTTGTGAGGAGGGCGTTGTTTGACTTGAGTAAGTCTTCCGGCACTCTGCGAAACAAACCCCGTCGTGGTATCTGTTTGTGTGAGAAAAACCGGATCTTTTCTATGCAAGATAGTCCTGTAAAGCTTTTGGCTTCAGTGCTCCGCTGATCTCTTTGAGTTCTTTGATCGCAAGTGCAGTTGCTTTTGCTGCTGCGATCGTCGTAAAGTAGGCAACATTGTTACTCAGGACAGATTGCCTCATCGTCCTGGCATCATCTTTGCTTGCTTTGTTGTCACTGGTATTGATCGCCAGGGAGATCTCCTGGTTTCTGATCATATCATCTATATTTGGTCTTCCCTCATAGATCTTGAGAACTTTAGTTGATCTTACACCGGCAGCTTCAAGTGCCTTGTGTGTTCCTGAAGTTGCGACGATCGCAAATCCAAGATCGGTAAACAGTTTTCCTACTTCACCGGCATAAGGCTTGTCTGTTTCGGTCAGCGAAATAAAGAGTTTTCCCTCTAGAGGAATATTGTTTTTACTGGCAAACTGACTCTTGGCAAAACTCATACCAAAGGTATCGGAAATCCCCATCACTTCGCCGGTAGACTTCATCTCCGGACCAAGGATCAGGTCAGAACCAGGCAGTTTGTTGAAAGGGAAGACAGCCTCTTTGACTGCTATATGACCTTTGAGTATCGGCTCCAGAATTTTCTTGTCAAAATTGACTACATTGAAGATATCATAGTGTTTAAGTGCCTCTCTGAGATCACCCTGCAGCATTACTCTGGTGGCTACTTTGGCTAGAGGAACACCTGTGGCTTTGGAGACAAAGGGTACGGTTCTAGATGCTCTTGGATTGACTTCGATGAGATAAATTTCCCCTTTATGGATTGCATACTGAATATTCATCAATCCTACGACACCAAGACCCAGAGCGATATCCGCTGTCTGCTGTTTGACCTCTTCTTGCAGTGCATCAGAGATAGAGACAGGAGGCAGAGAGCAGGCAGAGTCTCCGGAGTGTATCCCCGCCTCTTCAATGTGCTGCATTACAGAGCCGATATAGACATCTTTTCCGTCACATATAGCATCTACATCCAATTCAATAGCATTGTCAAGGAATTTATCAATCAGTACCGGTGCATCATTGGAGACACTGACAGCTTCATCCATATACTCTCTGAGCTCAGCATCACTATAGACAGTGCGCATGCCGCGACCGCCCAGCACAAAACTTGGGCGCACAAGTACAGGATATCCGATCCGATTGGCGATCGCCATTGCTTCATCTTTGGCAAATGCTGTGCCGTTATCAGGCTGCTTCAATCCCAATTTTTCGATAAAGTCAGAGAACTGCTCTCTGTCCTCTGCCAAATCGATCACTTTTGCTGTCGTTCCTGAGATATTGGCACCGATCGCAGTAAGTTTCTTTGCCAGTTTCAGTGGAGTCTGTCCGCCAAAGTGCACGATGACACCATCTGGTTTTTCCAACTCTATCACATTTCGCACATGTTCGAAATCGATCGGTTCAAAGTAGAGGATATCGGAAGTATCATAATCTGTTGAAACGGTTTCCGGGTTACAGTTGTACATGATCGATTCAATTCCCATATCTTCCAGTGCAAAAGCAGCGTGGACACAACAGTAGTCAAACTCGATTCCCTGGCCGATTCGGTTGGGACCTCCGCCGATGACAAGCACTTTCTTCTTGTCAGAAGGAATAGTTTCACTTTTGGGAAGTTTCGTGATATTTGTTGAAGAGTACAGGTAGGGCGTCAGTGCTTTGAATTCTGCTGCACAGGTGTCTACTTCGTTGTATTCGAGTGCAATGCCCAGCTTTTCTCTGGCTCGGTAGATATCATTTTCAGTGAGAGTGAGTCCCTCTTTTTTGTCGATCACTGCAGCGATCATAGCATCTGAGAAGCCTTCGCTTTTTACTTTTCTTAAATGTTTCTCATCCGCAAGCATAGCGATATCCATCGCTGCTTCACTCTGGGCAAGCTCTTCCAATTGATAAAGAAACCATCTGTCTATTTTGCAAAGATCAAAAACGGCATCGACCGACATCCCTCGTCTGAGTGCTTCAAAAACATATAGGACACGGTCTTCATGCGATCTTCTGATCTCCCTGACCAGCTCTTCTCCATCGCATTTAACGGGCTTAAATCCAATAAGATCTGTTTCAAGTGAACAGAGTGCTTTCTGAAAAGACTCCTTGAAGGTGCGGCCGATACTCATAACTTCTCCGACACTTTTCATTGCTGTAGTCAGTGTTGAGTTTGCCATAGGGAATTTTTCGAAAGTAAAACGGGGAATTTTGGTAACAATGTAGTCAATTACCGGTTCAAAACTTGCTGGTGTTCCTGTGATATCATTGGTGATCTCATCGAGTGTATAGCCTACAGCAAGAAGTGTCGCCACTTTTGCGATGGGATAACCTGTCGCTTTTGATGCCAACGCAGAGGATCGGCTGACTCTCGGGTTCATCTCGATAACAATCATCCTGCCGGTATCTGGATCGATTGAGAACTGGACATTGGACCCACCGGTATCGACACCGACTTCGCGCAGGATCTTGAAAGAAGCATCTCTCATTCGTTGATACTCTTTATCTGTCAGGGTCAAAGCAGGGGCTATCGTAATACTGTCTCCGGTATGTACGCCCATAGGATCAAAGTTTTCGATAGAGCAGACGATGATGCAGTTATCCGCCCTGTCACGGATAACTTCCATCTCATACTCTTTCCAACCCAAAAGAGACTCTTCGATAAGAATTTCAGAGATGGGACTGGCATCAAGTCCGCCCTTGACGATCTCTTTGTATTCATCCATATTATAAGCGACTCCGGAGCCTCCTCCTGCGAGCGTATAGGAGGCACGGATAATGAGTGGAAAACCGATATTTTTGGCTGCATCAAGTGCTTCGTCCATATTGTAGGCATATTGGGAGACAGGAAGATCCATTCCTATCTTGATCATCGCCTCTTTGAACTCCTGGCGATCTTCACCTTTCTTGATCGCCTCAGGTTTGGCACCAAGAAATTCAATCTCCTCAAGCATTCCCTTCTCGTGCATACTCATCGCAACATTAAGTGCTGTCTGACCGCCCATTGTGGGAAGGATGGCATCAACATTTTCAATTTCGATGATTTTCGCAATAATATCCTCAGTAATCGGCTCTATATAAGTACGGTGAGCAAACTCAGGATCTGTCATGATAGTAGCAGGGTTGGAGTTGATCAACACTACTCTATACCCAAGCTCTTTGAGTGTCTTGGCTGCCTGTGTTCCCGAATAGTCAAATTCACAGGCTTGGCCGATCACAATAGGACCGGATCCGATCAATAAAATTGTTTTGATATCTTCGCGTTTTGGCATGGAGAGTTACCCTTTAGTTTTAGTTTGACATTATACAGGTTTGTTGATAAATCCTAGAACATATCAAGATTTTCTACTTTTGGTCTTGCTTTCTTCTTTTTCTTCTTCTTTTTCTTCTTAACTGCTCGTCTCTGATTTTCCGGTGGCGGCTGCAAATGTTCCGAGTTCACCTCTTCATCTGGTGTCTGAATGATATTTTTCGGCTCTTCAGGCAAGACAGACGGAATACTGGAGATGACAGGGTCGAGCATACTGTCAATTGTTCCATTTTCATCACTGAGTGATATATTCTGATCTGCAAGTGTCCGGTTCTGGTCTGCAATATACCTGCTGTTGTTGCAGTCTGAGACATACTTACCATCAAATCTGGATGCCAGCGTCACAGATGGATCTTTGATCAAGTAGAAATAATCCGGATGAAGCACATCCGCGTATGCCTTGATATAGGCAACCTTGTAGCTGCTTTCAACTTCGACTCTCTCCACGATGCCCACAGGGATATTTGCAAAAAAGATCGTATCCAAGCCACTGGTAAAAACTTCATCGCCCCGCTTAATCTCTGACCACTTGGGAATAAATTTGACATGCATCTGTTTGGCATTGATACCCATAGCAATACCTGCTGCACGCTTTTTCCCGACAAAGACAGAAAAACGGCATTTTTCATTGGAAACGAGTGCTCCATAGAGGTTATTGTTGTGCACCTTTGCCACACCTGCAGCAACACTCCCCTGGATCAAACCATAGAGTCTGTCTTTGCTCTCCTTTAAGTGTTG
Organism: Campylobacterota bacterium; assembly: GCA_034722775.1. Taxonomy (GTDB): domain Bacteria; phylum Campylobacterota; class Campylobacteria; order Campylobacterales; family Sulfurovaceae; genus SZUA-451. Next base: position 5,760 of record JAYEOH010000042.1, read on the forward strand.
AGGCTTTGTCAATATTACCTGACTGAAACTGTTGAGTTTGACATAGGAGATTGTCTGTACAATCTCAACACTCTTTCTGGGAATTCTCTCAAGAGAAGGAATTCTTTTGTAGAGGTCGCTCACCTGTTGGATATAGTGCTTCTGTTCGAGAAGTCGCTTGCGAAGAAATTTATTCTCTTTGCTGAGTTTCTGGATATTTTCCTTTTGATAGACATAGCTCTGACTCTTATCGCCTACTTCTCTTGTGACATTTGTATAAGTCTGCTTGACGGGGTTGATCACAGAGAGGAGAATGTCGACAATCCTGCCATCTTTTTGCGTGAAAACAATTGCCAAAAGCAGCAAGAGAAGGATGATGACAAGAATTCTAGTCTTCATAGGCGGTTTGCTGCAGAAGATCTATTTCATCAAGTGCTTTTCCTGTTCCCTTTGCCACTGCCAGTAACGGATCTTCAGCTACATAAACCGGTAGTTTTACCAAATCAGAAAGGTATTTGTCCAATCCTCTGATCAGGGCACCGCCGCCTGTCAGTACGATACCGTTTTCTACAATATCTCCTGCAAGTCCGGGTGGTGTCTCCTCCAAAACACTTTTAAGTGCTTCAGCAATCTCCCGAATAGGCTCTTTCATTGCTTCTCTCAGATGCTCACTGTTTATCTCTATCGAAGTAAGTGTTCCCTCAACCTGGTCACGCCCTCGGACAATAGTTGATAGCTCCTCATCCAGAGGTATAGCCGTTCCAATTTTGATCTTCAGCTCTTCTGCTACTCGATCTCCTATCAAGAGATTAAATTTATTTTTAATGTAGGCTACAATTGAGGCATCAAGTCTGTCACCGGCAACACGAATCGACTGACACAAGACAAGACCGCCAAGTGATATAACGCCGATCTCAGTTGTACCGCCGCCGATATCTACGACAAGATTTCCATTGGGTTCTTTGATCGGCAATCCTGCTCCTATGGCTGCAGCCATAGGCTCTTCGATGAGATAGACATAGCGGGCACCGGCGTTGAGGGCAGACTCTTTGACTGCCTTGCGTTCAACCTGTGTCAATCCATAAGGGACGCAGATGATGATACGGGGACTGAAAAAGCTTTTTCTCTTATGGGATTTTTCAATAAAATATCGGATCATCATTTCGGTGACATTGAAGTCTGCGATCACACCATCCTTCATCGGACGAATTGCTTTGATGTTTCCCGGTGTCTTTCCAACCATATCTTTCGCTTCCTGCCCGACGGCAAGAATGTGCTGTTGACCATGCTTGTCAAATTGTATCGCAACTACTGACGGTTCATTAATACTGATGCCTTGACCTTTGATAAGGACAAGTGTATTAGCAGTACCAAGGTCTATAGCCATATCGTTGGAAAATGCTCCCAATAAATTCTTAAACATTTTTATCCTTATGCACTTTTTTGATTTTTAATATAAACAGGGTTTTCACCACTCTCGATAACTTCAGGCGTAATAATCACTTCATAATCCTCAAGCTCAGGCAATTCATACATAATGTCGAGCAGAATCTCTTCCATAATAGAACGCAAACCTCTTGCGCCTGTTTTTCTGTCGATAGCTCGCTGGGCGATTAACTCCAGGGCTTCGAGTTCAAAAGTAAGTATTGCATTATCGATGCTAAAGAGTTTTTGATACTGCTTGATCAGTGAATTTTTTGGTTCGACCAGAATTTTTACCATATCTTTCAGACTGATCTGATTGAGTGTTGCATGGACATGGAGTCGCCCAATAAGTTCAGGAATCAGACCGAAAGAGACAAGGTCTCCTGATTCTACGAGATAAAGCATATCTTCTTCCTCTTTTTTACCGCGTTTTTTCTGTCCAAAGCCCAGTGTATTGCTTCCTAGTCGTCTTTTTATGATGTCATTGAGTCCATCAAATGCCCCGCCGCAGATGAAGAGTATGTTGGAAGTATCGATCTGCAAAAAGTCCTGATTGGGGTGTTTTCTACCGCCTTTTGGCGGAATGTTGACGATAGAGCCTTCGATGATTTTTAGCAGTGCCTGCTGCACTCCTTCACCGGAGACATCCCGCGTAATGGAGCGATTTTCACCCATTCGTGCTACCTTGTCTACTTCATCGATAAAAACGATGCCCTGTTCGGCACGCTGCACATCTCCGTCAGCAGCCTGTAGAAGTTTGGTGAGGATATTCTCCACATCTTCACCTACATAGCCGGCTTCTGTCAGGTTGGTTGCATCAGCGATAGCGATAGGAACATTCAAAAAGCGTGCGATAGTTTGGGCGAGCAGTGTTTTGCCGCTTCCCGTCGGACCAAGCAGAAGAATATTTGATTTGGCAATCTGGGTATCATCCTCTTTAATGTCTTTGAAGATGCGCTTATAGTGATTGTATACGGCAACACTGAGTGTCTTTTTCGCACTCTCCTGACCTATCACATACTCATCTAGCATCTGCTTGATCTCTTTTGGTGTCAGAAGTGCTTCATTGAAGTCTATATGCGCAGAAGGCTCCTCTTCACCAAAAAGAATTTTATGTGCAGAGATAACACAGTTGGAACAGATATAAGCATCCGCACCTGCGATCAATGGATTTTTTTCAGTCTCTGATACACTGCAGAAACTACATATTTTTTTAGACATTTGTTTTCCTCGTAAACGGAATACCCCGCTTGGAATTTTTGATAAATTCACTTAATTGTTTAACATAGGCAGAATTGCTCTCTTCATAAAGCTGCTGCGCAGACTCCTGCAGGGGTTTGCCTTTTTCAAAAAGTTCTCTATAAGCACTCTTGAGTTCATCAATTCCTACACGATCTATTTTTCTTCTCAATCCTGTCAGATTGAGTCCTCTGAGAGTAGCACGATTTCCTTCGGCCATACAAAAAGGCGGGATATCCTGTGATAAGGCACTGACACCTGCCAGCATGGAATAGTCACCCAATTTGGCAAACTGGTGAACCCCGCTGAAACCGCCGATCACTACAAAATTTCCTACCTCCACATGACCTGATAGTGCAACAGTATTGGCAATAATACATTGATTTCCTATCTGCACATCGTGTCCGACATGAACATAGCCCATAATGAGATTGTTGTTTCCAATTTTTGTTATGCCGCCGCCGCCTTCCGTCCCGGGGCTGAATTGTGCAAATTCTCTGATAGTATTATTATCGCCGATAATGAGCTGAACCTCTTCGCCGTTATATTTCAGATCCTGAGGAATGGTTCCTATGGCGGAGTGGGCAAATATTTTATTGTTTTCCCCAATTTTAGTATCTCCCTCAATGAGGACATGCGAGGCAATGGTTGTACCGCTTCCAATTGTCACTTTTTTAGTAATATAGCAGAAAGGTCCAATGGTAACATTGTTGCCTATAACTGCTCCCTCCTCAACAATAGAAGTAGGATGAATATTCTGCATCAATCAAGCCTTCCTTATCTGTCAACGATCATTGCTTTTAATTCAGCCTGGGCAACGACTTTGTCGTCCACATAAGCTTTGGCATCGAGCTGCCAAACAGCTCCTTTGTTCCTGACGATAGTCAGTTTGTAGACGAGCTTATCTCCAGGCGTGACAGGTGCCCTGAACTTTGCTTTGTCGATACTCATAAAATAGACTACTTTTGTGTCTGCTTGCGCTCTCTCCTCTTCCGGAAGGCTTTGAAAAGCCAGGAAGCCGCCAGCCTGTGCCATCCCCTCTATAATCATTACTCCCGGATAAATGGGGTGATCTGGAAAATGTCCTTGAAAAACCGGCTCAGAGATCGAGACATTTTTATAACCCTCTATGGATTCGCCCAAGACAAGTTCAGTAATTCTGTCTACTAGAAGAAAAGGATAGCGATGGGGAAGTATTTTTTGGATTTCAACAACATTAAACTGCAAGTAGAGCCTTTATGAGAAAATTAGAAGGCTTATTTTACCGAAAAATATTTAAAAAAAGCCAAAAAATGCAGAGCTCTTTTTTATCATCCAAGAAGAATCTCTCGTACATCACTGTATGTCTTGCTTTGACAGAGAATTTCTATCTTTTTATCAGGTATCTCATCGACGACCAAAATGGCAGAAAGGGAATTAAATCCTGATTCCAGATGATGGCGCAAAGCTACCTCTCTCTCAAAGAGGGGAGGGGCAAAGATCAACTGCTTGACACTCTCGTAGTGTGTATCACAAAGACGATTGTAGCTCTCCAATGCAAGAAAGCGTACTTCATCACGGTTCATATAATAGAGGTCGTCGAGTTGGTATTCGATCTTACCTCTGCTATAGTCACCTTTGAGTGTAGAGTAGGGGATGAAGTGGGCAGGAAGAACCTCTTTTTTGACCCGCAGCACTCCCCTCATCAGCCTCCAGTTTAGAAAACGCTGCTTGATAATATTGTGAGGAATATTCTGCTCTTCATACTCCCAGCGTTTTTCATATAGAGCAATGCGCTCCTCGATCGACTCAGGCTGTATCTGTCCGGAGATCGGAACAAAGAGCTCATCCGCCAATCTCTCCTGCTGATCCCGCTGCATCGTCAATCCATAAATGCAGCCGCAGTAATCCTGTCTATAGAGCGCATCCTCTTTTGCCATACGGTTTTGCTCCTCTGTTCCGGAGGCTTTCCTGAAATCGGGAGCCAAAAATTCCAGTCCATACTTCCCGGCAAGCATCTCCCCTGCTTTTTGAAGCTGAGTGAGTGATTTTTTTGGGCTTGTCAAAAGTGTAGATGTAAATTGCTTCTCCCCAAGCAACTGTGCTTTACGGGCTGAGACTTCAAAGCGATGGTCAAAGCAGACAGAGCACCGTGCCCCTTTTTCCGGTTCATGCTCCAGTCCCCTGATAGAATCGAGCCAATTTTCTGTATCATACTCTCCCTCCAACAGCTCAACTCCCAGTTTTCTGCAGGATCTTTTGACATCGAGCAGACGAAGTTGATATTCACTGTAAGGATGAATATTGGGGTCATAAAAAAATCCGGTGAGCTTCTCATCCGGATAAGTTTCCCGGAGCTTTTGCAGGAAATAGTGGCTATCGACAGAGCAGCAGATATGAACTAGCATAGCACAGACCTATTCACTGATGATATTTGCAACATTTTCACTACTTCCATGCCCAAGATAGTCTCTTAGCTCTTCCGCTTTTTGGCTGAAGATTTTTCTATCTATAGTATAGTACTCTTTGAGCAGGTTATCGATGGTGACATCCTCTTGCACAAGTTCATTGTGGAGTGTTGTCGAATTATGGCGAGACAAAATGATATTGGCAAGTCCGATCTGCTTGATCTTCAAAAGTTTTGTACCTATAAAAAAATCTATTTTTTTTGTAACATAATTCAGCGTGAAAGGGGTACCGATCAGGGCGGCTTCCAGCGTGGCTGTCCCACTGCATATATATGCAAAATCAGATCTGAAAAGTGCATTTTGTGTCTCTCGTACCACTTCAAAAGAACTGATATCACCATAAAGGCTTGCTATGCGTTCCTGCGAAAAAGAGGGAGGTATGACCAGTAGAGCGTTGTGCTGTTTGAGTTGCTCTCTCAGTTCTCTGTAGAGTGGCATTAGCCGAGTGATTTCCCCGCCCCGACTTCCGGGAAGATAGGCGATTGTTTCGATTTTATTATCTGTTTTATCATCGATACAATACTCTTTTTTCAGTGTGATTTCATCCAGCAGGGGGTGACCGACATACTCTGCTTTTTGAGAATAATAGGATATTTCGAAAGGGAGAATTCCCAAAAGTCTATCGCAATAGGCTTCGAGCTTTTTGACACGCTTGGGGCGAGTGACCCAGATTTGAGGAAGAATATAGTAGATAATCTCTTTGTCAGGATAAGCTTTTTTGAGTTTTTTTGCCAAAGGCAAGTTGAATCCTGAGCTATCCATCAGTAAAACCTTGTCTGCCTCCGCCGCCAGTGCCACCATCTCATCTGCTACTTTAAAAAACCATCGTACTTTTTTGAGTACATCGCTGAGACCCATGATCGCCATTTGGCTAACATCGTGCAGGGGATCTCCCAGCGACTTATCGAAGATACCCAGTATCTCTATATCCCGAGTGTGCTTTAGTACTTCTCTCAAGTGCAGATTGGAAGAGGGCTCCAAAGCGGATACTAAAAGTTTCATGTATGCTCCTTCAGATTTCATTTGGTCGGTGAACCGACCCTGCGCGATACACAACATACACTCTCCCGTAGGGTCGAAATAGAGGGTCGATCCCTAATCTCTTCTCTGCTTACTGCTTCTCTGTCCACGATGTCCGCTGCCGCCACGACTGTTCCTGGAGCTACGATTGTTTCTGCCGCCGTTTGTCCTTCGGCGTCTATGTCCGCCTCTGCCCCGGTCATTGCCTCTGTTTTGCATCGCTCTTTCGATCAGAAGCTCTATCTCTTCGAGTCCCAAACCAATATTCTCTTTTCCTTTGATGCTTTGACTCTCCTGTAGTCTGGAAGCCAAAAGATGCGCTATAGTTACGATATCCAGATCATGCTGCAGTGTTTTTACCAAATTAATGGCATTTTCAGTGATTTGTGTTCCTGCAATTTTAGCGATCAGTTCATCAGATTTGCTATTTTGCACCTCCTGTCGGGTAGGGATGACCTGTGTTGCCAGCTTGGCACCGACATCTTTTTCGATACGCTTGATCGTTCTGAGTTCACTGGGGGTCACCAGTGTGATCGCTTCACCTGTCTTGCCTGCACGGCCCGTACGGCCGATACGATGCACATAGCTCTCGGAGTCAAAAGGGATATGGTAGTTGAAGACATGGGTGACATCATTGACATCCAGTCCTCGCGCTGCCACATCGGTAGCAACAAAGATATCGATACCGCCCTGCTTGAATCCACGGATGGTTACTTCACGCTGCTTTTGTTCCATATCACCATGTAAACCACTAACCTTGAATCCTTGAGAAGTAAGATGCGAAACCAGCCTGTCTACCTCTTTTTTCATGCGGCAAAAGATGATACATTTTGCAGGATTTTTGAAATCAATCAGACGCACAAGTGCATCATCCCGCTCTCTCTCCTGTACCACATAATAGTGTTGTGCAATATTCTTGTTGGTGCTCTCCGCTTTGGTAATAGAGATGGTTTTTGGTTTGTCAAGAATTTGTTCGGCAAGTCTGCGAATTCCTTTTGGCATCGTTGCGGAAAACATTAGCGTCTGTCGCTCCTCCGGCAAAAATGTAAAGATATTTTTGATCTCATCGAGAAAGCCCATGTCCAGCATCTCATCTGCTTCATCCAATACGACAAATCGGGGAGATATTTTGATCTTTCCACTCATTAGCAAGTCTTGCAATCTTCCCGGAGTCGCTACAATGACAGAGGCCTGCTTGATGCGCTCGATCTGCTTGCCATAAGCTGTGCCCCCATATACGGTAGCTGTTTTGAGTCCGGTATTTTTTCCGAATCGGTAAAGTTCATCACTAACCTGCATAGCCAGTTCGCGAGTAGGGACGATAACCAGTCCCTCGACACTTCCGTCTGCTTTCATTTGATTCATAATCGGCAGACCAAAGGCAGCAGTTTTTCCTGTTCCTGTCTGTGCCTGCGCGATGATATCATCTCCTTCAAGGATCAGGGGGATCGCTTCTTTCTGTACAGGACTCGGCTCTTTAAATCCGGCTTCGTCGATCGATTCCTGGATCGTTGTTTTTAAGTTAAAATCGGTAAATTTCATTGTGTTTCTTTCGTGTTGATATTTTTTCATAAAATACAATCAATTCCGGAAACATTTTTACTGTATCGTCAATAAGGATAAAACTTAAGGGCACCTCTAATAATAGATGATACCCACAATGGACAATAAAAGTGCAAGATTTTGCAAGAGGCTTTCAAGTCCTAGCCATAGCTAAGACAAAGTAAGCATCTTGTGAAAGATTGTGCTTTTATTGTCCACCCTTCGGGCATCCCCAGCTTTCCCTTATGCGTCGTTACCCACTTTCGAATTAGCTATTGCTAGTCCTTCAAGTGAGTGCCTAGCCTAAGAAAAAGCTGGAGATGTTGTGGGTATCATCTATTATTAGAGGTGCCCTGCATTATCTGAAGAATTATTTATATTTGTAGAAAATTTGCTGCATTATAGCGAGTTGTGGAAAAAAAAGATAGGGGGTAAAAATTAATATGGGAAATTATTTAAAGTTTCAAACAGGCAGATGCCTGTTTGAGGCAACAACCTAGAGTGGCGTTACATTTTCAGCTTGAGGACCTTTTTGACCTTCGCCGACTTCAAATGTTACACTCTGACCTTCTGCCAAAGAGACACGACCAGCACCAGTACTGTTTACTTGTCTGAAGTGAACAAATACATCACTACCACCATTTTCTTGTTGGATAAATCCATAACCTTTTTCATCGTTGAACCATTTTACGGTTCCATTAAGCAATTCTGCCATAGTAATACCTTTTTGTAGGGAAATGCACTTCAGTTACGAAGTGGAATCAAAATCGAGAGCTTTTCGGTCTAGCAGAACACTTAACGGTCACACTAAAGATGAACTCACATCTCATCTTTCATCGCAGGTATTATAACGGATTTATATTATGTGTACCTGTAAATTCTGCAAAATATAAAAAATTTACAGATATTTCCCATTTTTGCTTACTCCTCTATCTGTCTAGCGACATGATCCGGTAATTTTTTGCTGGCAGCAGCACCAAGTTTTTCCAATTTGTGAAATTGGCTAGTCAGACTGCCTGCACCTCCGTGAAGCTTGCCATAAGCATCATCATAGGTTTTTTGCACGATACCAATCTGTTTGCCCAGCTTCTCTACACTCTCCACAAATCCTACGAATTTATCATAAAGCAGTCCGGCGCGCCTGGCTATCTCCATGGCATTTTGCTGCTGATGCTCCTGCTTCCAGGTATTTTCTACTGCCCTTAGTGCAACCATCAAGGTAGTAGGACCTACCAAAATGACATTTTTTTTGAAGGCATGGTCAAAGAGTCCGGAGTCATGTTCCATCGCCATCAGCAAGGCACTCTCTATCGGTACAAACATAAAGATAAAGTCCAGTGTCTCCACCCCTTTGAGTCCTGTATAGTCTTTGTCACTCAACTCTCTGATATGCTTTCGCATTGAAGCAAGGTGTTGGTTGGCATAATGATGCTTTTGATCCTCATCTTCTGCAGAGACATACTGTTCATAAGCACGAAGTGAAGTCTTGGCATCGATGATGATCTCTCTTTGGTCAGGCAGGTAGACGATGACATCCGGCCTGTAGCGGCTGTTGTCACTTTCATGTTCCAGGCTTACCTCGCGCTTATAGGATTCACCGGCTCTCAAGCCGGAGTTTTCCAGCACTTTCTCCAGGATCATTTCACCCCAGATCCCCTGCGTCTTACTCTCACCTTTGAGGGCATTGGTGAGACTGTTGGCCTCTTTGCTCATCTGCAGATTGATCTCTTTGATATGATTGATCTCTGCCTGGAGCATGGAGCGCTCTTTTGTCTCCTTGATATAGACATCATTGATCTGTTTTTTAAATGCATCAAATTGTTCCCTGATGGGAGTGATCATCTTTGTCAAATTTTCTGAATTTTGATGAGAAAAGTGCTCAGAGTTATTTTTGAGAATAGAGTCTGCCAGCTCCTTGAACTCCATCTTCATCTGCTTTCTGTTTTTTTCGAGAAGTTCCAGCTTTTCAGATCCTGTTTTTTGTTCATTTTCAAGCATGGTTTCGAGTACTTTTATCTGGCTGAATGCCTCAGTGAGTTGTCTTTGAAGCTGATCAAATTTATTTGTTTTGTCAAGAAGCCCATCATTACGTTCCTTGTAAATGGCATTTTGACGATCGAGAGCGACTGATCGAGTCTCCTCCTCTGCATAATTGATTTTGCTTTGTTCTAGTTTCTTGTTGCTCTCTTCAAGTGAAACGATGAGCATGTCTCTCTCTTTGAGTTGATTATCCAACTCGGCTGTATGTTTTTGCTTGAGCATAATCAGTCCAAACAGTAAGAGCAGGCAGATAATAGTCAAAAAGGCGGTGATAATCGGTAAATATTCAGGTATCATCCAGTGTTTTCTCATTTTTTTTATGAGTATATCGAATTTTATAGAGAAAACTGATTTGAGTGGCATTTTGAAGTTTGGTGCAAATTGTGAAAAATTTCGTCATCCTGAATTTATTGCTCCGGATGACGGGATATAAATTAATATCGCTCCCTATTCATTCTGATAAGTATTGCCGGGTAAGTACTTGAGCCATTTTTTTTAGCTTCTTCTCCGGCATCTTGTTGATACTGCTTTTTTGCTCGATCATCCTGAACTTCTGCAATCTCAACTCTTGCAACAGCATGGGCTATTTCTGCGATAGCATTGGCTTTGGTTACTTCTACTTTTGCTACAGAGCCTGCGATCTTTGCTGCCGCCTTTGCCTTGACATCTGCCAATGGGACCCTGTGTGATGCAGGATGAAAGGTGATGACTGTCTCAATAGGCTTTGATGCTTTGGCTTCAGCGATAGATTCAGTGATCTCAACAGCAGAAACAGCCCGTGCCACTTCTACGGCGGAGGCTGCTCTGGCTATCTCAACTGCAGAAACATTTTTTGCGATAGAGAGAGCTTCTTTTGGATGGGCCAGTGCCTTTTCTGATTCGGTCTTGCTCAACTCTACAGATTCAGTTGCTTTGATGATTTGCCCCGTTGCCTTTGCTTTGGCGATTTCAACAGATGCGACTGCTTCGGCTATTCTGTCAAAGGCTTTGGCTTTGGTCAGCTTGAGCGATATTTCGTCTACGCTGCCCTCTGAAAGAAATTTCTGTTTTGCTATTTTGACTGAGGCCACTGCTTTGGCTATCTCGCTGGTTGCATTTGCCTTGACCACTTCGACATAAGCAGCGGATTTTGCGATATTGGCAATTGACAAAGCTTCATTTATCTTTATCAAATCTCTCTTTGCCTCGGAAGAGGTATTGGCATCACTCATTTGTGCAGCTCTTGCCTGAAGCACTTTGGCTACGGAAGCTTTGAGTTTGAGTGCACTCTTTTTTCGTGCTCTTTCGACAGAATCGACCGCATCCATCACTGTATCTCTGGACCAGGGAGTCTCTTCCGCTGTCTCCAATGACTGAGGGGGAGTATGACTGGGAGTGAGAATGTTCGGTGTATCTGCACAGAGCATAGTGATTGGTAGCAATAGGAGTAAACTTGTCTTTTTCATAAGATATCTTTCTAAAGTAGTATTTTATTATATTATACTCTATACTTATCAAATTTAGCCCAATTTTTATCTTTCATCCAGAAATTGTATTAAGTGGCTCAAATCTACCTGTTTCCCACGCATAAACTCTTTGGAAAACTCAACGATCTTTCCATGGAATCGTGCATAGAGCTCATAGCGCGGTACTTCTCTTCCATAGAGGGCATGGACCTTGACGAGATTTTCTTCCAGTCCATTTATGATCCACTCCTGCATCTCTCCATAACTTTCAAAACAATACCCAAAGGCTTCAAGTAATCTGCTGGTATAGCTGTCAACGACAAAAGCCTCTTTCCTGCACCCATAACAGAGTATAGAATCCGCACTCTCCATTCCTATCCCTTTTTGATCCAGAAGCCACTCTCTGTCAACACTCTCCTGAAAAACTTCAAAAGAGTCAAAATCTTCAAGGATATGTTTGCAAAGCAATTTGAGTCTTTGAGCTTTTGTGTTATAGAATCCACTGGGTTTGATGAGCGTCGCTATGATTTTCGTATCGGTGTCGGCTAATGATTCCATATTGTCAAGACCCGCTTTTTGGAGATTTGCCAGAGACTCTTCCACTTTTTCCCATCTGGTCTGCTGAGTGAGAATAGCCCCTAAGATAACCTCTTCAGTACCGCTGTTTGGCCACCATATAGGATCTCTATCGCTTTTCAGGTAGCCCATCTTTTTCAGGGCATATAGAAGTTCACAGCTGTTGTTGAGCACTATTTTTTCTGCTCCAATCTTTCCAGAACGAGCTTAGCCAACTCTTTAGAGAGGGTTAGTTTTCTTTCGCTGACCTTTTTGTCCAACTCTTCAGAACTATGCGCACTCAGCTTGGGACCGCCGGATGCAATGATGACGATATAGGTGTCACCATCAAGAATCCTCAGTGAATTTCCTATCCAGTAAGCGTCATCGCCCAGTTTATCCATCTTGAGAAATGTATCTTCTTTGTGTTGCCGCTTGAGCGCCTTTTTGACTGCATATTTCTGCTTGTCATATAACTTTTTTGCAGATTCATAGATGGAGTCAGTCGCCTTCATACTCGATGTTGTATCGAGAGTGATTTTTGCACCGCCCGGTTTTTCAAACTGTTTGGCACTGAAATATTCACAGCTCATACCGCCAAAGTGGCTTCTGTCATCTCTCAACCGAGCAGGTTTCAGCGGAACCTTAACTACATTTTCAACCTCTTTTAGAGCAAGAAGCTCACAGGGGTTTGGTATATTTTCAGCCACAAGTGTCGGGGTCATCGCAAATAGTATTCCAAGTGCAAAAGATATTTTTCGGATCATTATTCTACTCCTTTTGAAAAGTATATCAAAGATTCACTTTTGTAAAGAGAACTTCCAGATCAAAGATCAGTAGGCAAATACCTCTACCCTGACTTCACCGCTCCACTCTCCGGAAGAGATGCTGCGGATGCTGTTTTGCAGGGGTATATTGATGACATCTGTACCTAAATCATCTATTTTTTTATTTGGGGTCTCTTCCATATTGTATTTGACACTGTTATCTATCTCGTGGGTGCCGAGTGTCAAATTGAGTGTATTTTCCTCCGCCTTGACAAATCCGTCAAACAAGACCTGACTCACTGCTTTGGTGTCTCCGTTTTTATTGTATGGGTGGATGGGAAGTACACCGCTCTCCAAATCTCTCCTATCTACGGCACTGGTGATTCCAAATGATTGATTGAGTACTGGTGAGTGAATTGTGCTGGCAAATACGATTTCGGCAGGCAGTTGCCCGGTATCTTCGTGTATGTCTGCAATTGTCATCTGCGTCAGTGTCACTCTAACCCTTCTGGAGGATACAAAAAAGATCGATGCCTGTGTCCAGGCTGCAGGGTTGTTTTTGATGCCTGTATGGTTTTCGTGGAAGTAGCTCTGAACAGGCGGCAGAGAACGGTACATATAGGTCTGGTTGCTGATGTCAAAATAGGTATCTTTGACGAGCTGATATCCATCATTGGGGTAAAATTTGCCCAAGTATATCAAATAGCTTGACAAAATTCCAAAGAGATCATCATCCTTGGTGGAGCTTTCAAATCCCAATTGTATGGTAGCATAATAAGGACTCTCTCCGATACTCCTGCTACCGAAATTTGCATCGACCCAACTGTAGCTCATATGTTCAACTTCGGGTGATTGCTCTTCATAAAATGCCGCTGCCATGACAAGTGCAGGATCACTTGCTGCATAGTTGCCGCCTACAACTCCCTCTATGGATAGCCATTTTCCAATCTTCTGCTCGCCGGAGAGGTTTTCCACATTTTTCTCTATCAGCCACCTTGCGACCAATGACCCCATACTGGCACTGAGGAAATTAACTTTAGTTGCGCCGCTCTCAGCCATAATGTGCCTGGCATATTTGGCAACGATCATTGCATAGCGGGGAATACCGCCTCCATATTGTGCCGTAATATTCTCTATATCTATGATATCCTGCTCCGTATAGTAGGGCGGTGACTGATTTCCGTAGTAGGATGTGCTTATCAGTATATTGTCATCGAAGTTGGAATCGGCACCCTTGTAGTCGATAGAAAAGCCTACAAAAGCGGCAAGTTCTGCTTTTGCATCCAGCGTATCGTTTTCGCCATACACTCCGACTCTTTCAAAGCCTTTTTTGCTGAAGCCGTGTATATAGATAGTAATGGCATTCTCTTTTACAGCTGGAGGAGTGACCGTGGTGCCTTCACTGTTTGGTGTCTGAGCGGTATTCGAATCAGATGAACCTCCAGTGCCGCAAGCAGTCAGAGATAAGGCAAAAATGATGGCTATGATAGATTTGGTTATTTTGGATATAGACATTTTAAATCCTTTGAAGATGGTGATTGTTATGATTCGAAGCCTTTACCTCATACATATCCCAAGCATCCCCGTTTTTGACAAGTATATCTGCCATCGCAAAGATACCCTCTTCATTGAAGGTCGCCTCATAGATGACTTCTGTACCATTGGCTATCACTTCTTTGGTTTTGGCTATCATCCCATTGAAATTATCCGCATCAAATTCTATCTCTACCCCACCGGGAAAAAGATCTTTTGCCAACTCTCCTACGCTGCGACCTGTGTTGAAGAGTGACTCTTGTGAATAGTCAGGTGCATCTCTGAGCCCCGGTCTGTTTTTGTAGAGCCAGAGAGATTTGTGGCACTGAAAGCCTCTGATGTATTGGGATTTTGGGAGGGTCATTTGGGTCTCCTGATTTTTTAGATAGGAAAGTATAGCGTTTTATATTGATATTAATTATCCTCAATAGAGAAACCCAAAGAGCCAAAGGGGTATCTTGTTATCGAAACCTGCCTCTATACCATCTGCTGCGATAAATGAATCTTCCATGTCTTTGATCTGTTCATAGTTCTTATTCTTTCCACCTACTTCAACTGTATATCGATCATATATGAGAAAATCTCCTTTTTTTGTATAGGAGACATTATGCATTACAGCCAATTGATTGGCAAAAAAACTTTCTCTCAGTGTACCTCTGTCACTCGATTGACAATAGGCATCATTGAGTATCTATATCCTTTTGCTTAATTCATTAAACAATTGTATCATTTTTTTGTTAGCTATAATTGACACTATAGCATTTCTCTGTATACTTGCTATCTCATCCTTGTTGCCCCGCCAACTAAATACCCAAATTTTTTATGTTTAGTTAGTGCGGTAATATATCATATCAATAGTGCTGTCACTAATCTTTTGTAAGATATCCGTCCATATAGTCCGTTTTGTAGCCATACCCATATTTTTTGCCATAATCGATACCATTGAGCACAATCCCCATATCCACCTCTTCTTTTTCATTCAAACGATTAATCTCTTTGATATATTCTTTGGTGGAACTATCAGCTTTGACTACAAAAAGTGTGATATCTGATAGATACATTATTTTTGTAGCATCAGAAACGAGACCGATAGGCGGAGTGTCCAGAAAAATATAGTCATACCTTTGTGATAATTTATCGATGATTGATTCTAGAGCGAACGACATAATGAGCCCTGTTGGATTTGAAGTTTTTGGTCCGCTTGTGATCACATTCAGCTTGCTGTACTCTGTTGGCAGGATTGCCTCCTCCAGTGTACACTTGTTTGCCAGTAATTCACTCATTCCTCTCTTTGTATTGTCGAGATTGAAGTATTTATGCTGTGATGCCCGTCGCATATCCAAGTCAAGCACGATCACTGACTTGTCACCACTTTTTGCGATCATTTTGCTCAAATGATAAAGTGTAAATGATTTTCCTTCACCAGAGATAGCCGAAGTTACAGATATGAGTTTCGACTTGCTTTTAGTTTTTAGAAATGCAAGGTTGATCCAGAGCGACCGTATCGCTTCCTGATAATAAGGTATCATTTTTTTCGATTTCAAAAGTGGAGTAATGGCATAGAGAGGGATATGCGTCAACTTTTCGATATCCTCAGAGGTTTTGATGGAATTATCTAAAAAATCTCGCAAAAAGGCTTGTGCCACACCTAAAATAAATCCCAGTATGAGACCCACTA
>JAYEOH010000043.1:0-4898 GCA_034722775.1 Campylobacterota bacterium
CTTAGTCTGGATGATGCGAATATTGCCTTTGGAGCGATCACACTTGGAAGTGAATAGAAAGATTGAATTGACCGGAGTTATACAGGGGGTCGGTTTTCGTCCTTTTGTCTATCAGCTTGCAGATCGTTATGACCTGAAAGGGTTTGTACTTAACAGCAGTGGAGGGGTGAGTCTGGAGATAGAAGGCAGGGAACAATCCGTCGAAGCATTTTTGGAGTCCCTGCGTCACGAACTTCCGCCTCTTGCACATATTGATACACTGGAGTGTAGCGAGGGTATTCATAGAGGTTATACTGATTTTCAAATCCTGAAGAGCAAAACAGAAAAAGAAAAATATGTATTGATCCCTCCGGATATTGCAACTTGCAATCAATGTCTTGATGAGATGAATGATCCAGCCAACAGGCGCTACCGGTACCCTTTCATCAACTGTACCGATTGCGGTCCTCGCTATAGCATTATCGAAACGCTTCCTTATGACAGGCCCAATACTTCGATGCGGTTTTTTAGGATGTGTGAAGCCTGCGAGGCAGAATACAGTGATCCCGCCAATCGCCGCTATCATGCTCAGCCGATTAGTTGCTGGGAGTGCGGGCCGGGTCTATCCCTCTGGGATAGTGAGCGTTTAGCGTTTAGCATTGAGCGCTTAGAATTGATAGAGACTGCTGTACAATTAATTATTGAGGGGAATATTGTTGCTGTGAAGGGGGTGGGGGGTTATCATCTGGTGTGTGATGCAACCAATGATGAGGCAGTACAGAAGATGAGGGAGAGGAAACGGCGTCCTGCCAAGCCCTATGCCGTAATGGTGGCAGATATGGAGATGGCAAGAAAAACAGCTGCAATAAGCGAACAGGAAGAGGTGCTGCTCACCTCAAAAGAGCGCCCCATTGTCTTGCTGAAAACGCTTAACGCTCAGCGCTTAACGCTCAGCGCTTTTGTTACCCCTAATTTATCAACTATAGGAATTTTTCTCCCTTACACGCCGTTGCACTTCCTGCTGCTTGACAAACTACAGCGACCGCTTGTTGCTACCTCTGCCAATATAACAGATGAACCGATCTGTACTGATAGAGAGAGTCTGGGAAAACTCTCCGGAGTTTATGATTATATTCTCGACCATGACAGGGAGATCGTCAATGGCTGTGATGACAGTGTCGTGATGGTGGTGAAGGGTCAAACCGTTATGTTGCGCCGTGCCAGAGGGTATGCTCCGTCAAGCATCAAACTCCCCTTTAGGCTTCCCAAAAAAATACTGGCAGTGGGCGCCAACCAAAAGAATACGATCGCGATCGGATTTAACAAGGAGGTCATCCTTTCGCCGCATATTGGAGATTTGGACACGATTGGTTCGATCGCCTATTTTGAAAAAAATATTCGAACACTGGAACGCATCTATAATTTCACTCCGGATATCATCAGGCATGATCTTCACCCCAATTATGAATCGACTAAATACGCAATTCATCTCAACGCTCAACACTCAACGCTCAACACTCAATCTGTACAGCATCACTATGCTCACATCCTTGGAGTAATGGCAGAGAAACATCTGACAGGAAAAGTGCTGGGTGCGGCTTTTGACGGGACAGGATATGGGGATGACAAGGTGAATGGCGTAGCCGGAGAGGGTGCCCTGGGGCATAGAGGTCTGTGGGGCGGCGAGTTTTTGATCTGTGACACCCAAAGCTATGAGCGCGTAGCACATCTGGATTACTTCAAACTGCTTGGAGGGGACAAGGCGATCAAAGAACCCAGGAGAGTGGCCCTAAGTCTGCTTTTTGAACAGTATGGCGAAGCGACGATGCAACTGGATAACCCGACCACCCAGGCTTTCACCTCAGCCGAACTCAAAGTCCATTATCAAGCATGGCAAAAGGGTATCAATGCACCTCTCAGCTCTTCCGTCGGCAGGCTTTTTGATGCGGTGGCTTCTTTGACCGGAGTCTGCCAGGTGATGAGCTATGAGGGAGAGAGTGGGATGCTCCTGGAGGATCTTTATGATAAAAATGCAGAGGGGATTTATCCTTTTGAGATAGAAGACGGGAAAATATATTTTTTAAAAATGATAGAAGAGATTGTTTTGGAGTCCGATACAAAAGCAGCAGTTTCCAAATTTTTTCACACACTCGTTGAAGTCATTGATACACTGTATCATCAGTATGATTTGCCGTTGGTATTGAGCGGAGGCGTATTCCAAAATCGTCTGCTTTTAGAGCTTATATTGGATAGGATACCTGATGCAATACTCCCCAATGAGATACCCCCCAATGATGGAGGGATCGCTTTGGGACAGGTTATGTTTGGTGCTACTTAAGGGGATTCATGATGCCATTAAGCTAAGCTTTTTAGGACACTCGAACTTGTTCGAGCCAATGCCTTAGTTGCAAGGCTTGAGTATTTGCCTCGAACAAGTTCGAGGTTCCTAAATCTCCTCAGCTTAAGGGCATTAAAGGTGCCCTTAACTACTATTTTATGAAAACATCCTATAATAAAACATAAGGAGAGAAAAATGGAAGCGGGTTTGATTCTCATTTTTTGGTATGGTATACTCCACGCCTTTGCTCCTGATCATCTCGTAGCAATTGCAGATTTCTCTATCGGAAAAGAGAGCAGAAAGACGATGCTGATTATCTTCCTCTTTGCAATAGGTCACGGTGCCACTCTCTTTTTGTTTGTTAAGTTACTTGAGTATTACCCTATATCGGAAAGTATTGCCGGATATGGAGATCTCATCTCTTCTGCGGTGATTATCGGGATGGGTCTTTATCTGCTTTTTCTCGTAGTTACAGATCGTATTCAGCTGCGGCTTCACAGCCATAATGGCAAAGAGCATACACATATCTGGTTCGGAAAAAGTCACAGTCATGAGGATAAAGCGGTACGCGCTTCAGCCTTTGGTGTCGGAGCTTTGATGGGTATGGGCGGTGTTCGGGGTATGCTGGTCACGCTGGGTATGTTCCGGGGGGAGGCTATTGATTTGACGATGGTTTTGGCTTTTGTCGCCGGTGTGACAGTGGTGTTTTCTGCTTTGGGCCTAGTCATACTCTATATCAACAGCCATTTTCTCTCCAACAAAGCGACTATTCGTAAAGTTTTTGCCACTGCCGGTCTTTTATCAGTTGGTGTTGGTCTCAATATGTTATTATTGTAATAAAAGGATTTTTTATGTGCCAGGATTGCGGTTGCAGTATCACCGAGAGTTCCCAGGAGCATCATCATCACGATCATTCAGAAGGTCATTCTCATACGCACCAGACGGCGCATGAGACACTGCATCATAACCCTCAGCTCAACGATACAAAAACGATCGCTGTTATCAAGAAGATCCTCGACAAGAACGATCACGAAGCAGGACATAATCGCAGCCATTTTGAAAAACATAGTGTATTGTCGATCAATCTGATGAGTTCACCCGGAAGCGGAAAAACAACACTGCTGGAGAAGATAGCTGATTTGGCCAAGTTCAAATTCGGCGTGATAGAGGGCGATCTGGAGACGAGTCGGGATGCTGATCGCATCAAAGCCAAAGGGATTCCGGCATTTCAGATCCAGACAGGATCCGCTTGTCATCTGGATGCGTTTATGGTACATAAAGGATTGCACGAAATGCCTCTGGCTGATATTGATGTTTGCTTTATCGAAAATGTCGGCAATCTGGTCTGCCCGGCAAGCTATGATGTCGGGGCACATCTAAATATTGTCCTCGTCTCTATTCCTGAAGGGGGAGACAAGGTCGAAAAGTATCCGGTGATGTTCGCCAAAGCTGATCTGATCCTGATCACTAAAACCGATCTGCTTCCCTATTTTGACTATGATATCGAGCATGAAAAGAGAGAGGCGAGAAAGATCAAGCCCAATGTGGATATTCTCGAAGTCAACATCAAAGAGGATGAAACGATCCAAAAAGTGATCGAGTGGATCGAATTTAAGCTAAGTATGAGGAGTTAGCCGATGTGTCTCTCTATCCCGTCAAAAATTGTGGTCATCGATGAAGATAATGTGGCGACTGTCGATACGATGGGGGTCAAACGCCAGGTGAGTCTTGATCTGATGCCTGATGAGGTGGGTGTCGGTGACTATATTTTGATCCATGTCGGATTTGCGATGAGTAAGATCGATGAGGAGGAGGCGCTGCTAAGTCTGGAGACATACCGGGATATTTTGGAGGCAATGGAAAAAGATCAAGGTGAAATATGAAAGAACTTCAACTTAAAGACCTCTATGACGGGTTTCGCGACCCATCTGTCATCAGAGCCTTGGCGCAGACGATCACTAAAGAGGCGCAAAATCTTAAAGAGCCGTTGAAGATCATGGAAGTGTGCGGCGGTCATACTCACACTATTATGAAATACGGGCTCAAGCAACTACTCCCGGAAAGTATTGATTTTATTCATGGTCCAGGATGTCCCGTTTGTATCATGCCCAAAGAGCGGATCGATCATGCGATTGCTTTGGCGCAGCTTGAGGATATTATTTTACTGACTCTCGGAGATATGATTCGTGTCCCCGGATCCAAAAGTTCCCTGGCGGCAGAGCGTGCAAAAGGCTGTGATATCCGCGCCCTCTATACGCCGATGGATGCTATCAGGATCGCAGAGGAGAACCCGGACAAAAAGGTTATCTTCTTTGCTATCGGCTTCGAGACGACAACTCCGATGACGGCAGCAGTTTTGGCGCAGGTTGAAAAGCGCGGTATCACCAATCTCTATTTCCATATCAACCATGTCCTGGTCCCACCGGCAGTAGACGCTATCATGGCAGACGGGAAGGCAAAGATCAATGCTTTTATCGGTCCTGCCCATGTGAGTGTGATCACCGGAGCAAAGATTTATCAAATACTTCCGGAAAGATATCATACGCCTGTGGCAGTAAGTGGTTTCGAGCCGGTAGATGTG
>JAYEOH010000044.1:0-4844 GCA_034722775.1 Campylobacterota bacterium
GAAGGAATGCACTCTTTGGCTATCGTGGGGGATTATCCTGTGGAAGCGATTGATCCGGACATTCCCTTTGAAGCCATCACTTTTGATGAAGCTGTTCCGATTGCTATAGAGCGCATCGAGACCGGAATGATGGAGAGTGTCTGGTCTATACCTTATGAACTCTCAGTGTTCAATGCTCAACAGAAGAAACAGTTCCTTTATTTTACCTCCACAGAGATTGAGGGGATGATGTATGAAGAGTGCAGCAGAACGATAGGCGCTGACGAGATGGATGCTGTTTTTGAACGCGTCAAGCAGATTGGCGGTAAAACCGGCTACTACTCTCCTCGATGGCTTTGGGAGGTCCGCGGTCTTATCGATAAAGCATTCGGCGGTCCCGGTCTATCATCTTCCAGGCGCCGACCTGAATTATTGCGCGTTGGGGATCGACTTGATTTTTGGGTTGTTACTTTTAAGAAAAATACGCCAAATGAAAAAATATTGCGACTTAAAGCCAAAATGCTGACACCGGGCAATGCCTGGCTTCAGTTTGTTGTCAAGCGTTCCCAGACAGACCATGAAGCACTATTTAATCTTCGGGCATATTTTGAGCCTTCCGGTATATGGGGTTATGTCTATTGGTACAGCCTCTATTTTATTCACAAGTTCATATTTAAAGTAATGACTGAAAATATTGTAAAAGAAGCACGGAAGAAGAATGGTTGATTTTTAGGGATGATTTAAAACTTATAAATCTCATCCATTAAATTAGCAAATGTGATCTCTTCCCCTCGTTCTTTCAGATAGGCAGTCAGGAATTTTTCAGAGGCATCGACACCCTCCTTTTTCTCCACATCGAGTACCTGCCTGTAGATATCCGCTACTGTCTCTATCGTATGCTTGGGTGCCAATTTTCTATGTGCCGTATAGCCGATCACTTCACCGTTAGCATTTTTTTGCGGTTCAAATGTTGTAAATATCCAATAGTATCGTCCATCTTTTGCCAGATTTTTGACAAGGGCTATGATATCATGACCGCTTCCCAGACGCTCCCACATCAACTTGAAGACGACTTTCGGCATATCGGGATGGCGGATTATATTGTGCGGTTTTCCTATCAACTCCTCTCTTGAATATCCTGAAATTTCCACAAAATAATCATTGACATCTGTAATATGACCCTTGTTATCAGTACTGCTGATAATATACTTTTTGGGGTCGAGCTTGATCTCTTCGTCGATGGGCGTAGGCTTTGCCATCATTCATCCTTTATTGTTAATATCTTTCTAAGTCTTTTTATTAGTATAACATAGATGTTATTATTGTTGTACCTTAATGAAAATATTAAAATAAAGGATGTAGAATAGAAAAAGTAGTCAAAAGGTATACCATGTATTTTCATACCAATAATATCGATGATTCCCTCTCAATCTTAGAGACTGATTCTTCCGGCTTGAGCAGTGATGAGGTTCTCAAGAGGGAAGAAAGATATGGTATGAATATCCTCCCTTCGAAACCTGACTTGACGCTTTTTCAGCACTTTATCCAGCAGTTTAAAAGCCCGATCATCTATATTTTGCTTCTGGCAGCATTGGCAGCCATGGTCATCCATGAATATACCGATGCCGGCTTTATACTTTTGGTTCTGTTTATAAATGCAGTGATCGGAACTTATCAGGAGTATTCTGCTTCCCAAAAAGCCAAACTGCTTCAAAATCTGATCAAGACTAATGTCATGGTGCTCAGAGATGGTGCCCTTCATGAGATCGATAGCCGACATATTGTACCCGGAGATATCCTGGCTTTTGAGCCCGGTACGAAAGTGGCAGCGGATATCCGATTGCTGGAAACGAACAATCTCATGGTAGATGAATCTCTGCTGACAGGCGAATCGATGGATGTCCACAAAGATGCTCTTTTTTTGAGTGACAATGACGATCTCATCCTGCCTGAGAGGAAAAATATGCTCTTTGCCGGAACCTTTATCTCCAGCGGAAGAGCTGTGGGTGCGGTAGCTTCTATCGGAAAAGAGACTGAAGCGGGAAAAATCGCACAAATGCTCAGCAAAAAAAGCAAAGCGAGGATTCCTCTGCTCGAAAAGATGGAAAAACTCTCTTTCACCATCTCTATCGTCATAGGTGTGATGGTGCTTGTCCTCTTTGCGATAGGCTTGCTCAAGGGGATGAGTTTTTATGCGCTTTTCCTCTTCTCGGTCGCGCTCGCTGTCTCTACGATACCTGAAGGACTTCCTGTCGCTATTACTGTCGCTTTGACATCCGCCTCGGTGGCAATGTCCAAAAAAAATGTGATCGTACGCAAGTTGGCTGCCATCGAAGGACTGGGCTCCTGCACACTCATAGCCAGTGACAAGACGGGAACATTGACACAAAATCGTCTAAGTGTGGAGTATTTTATCTCCCCTACTCAAGTCTATGATACTGACACGATGCATGAGGCGCGTGACAAAGTCTACCTTGCCTCTATCCTCTGCAACGAAATACATTATGAAGAGTCCAAAAAGGGAGAGTTGGATTTTTTTGGAGATCAGGTTGATATAGCCTTGGCGCGTTTTGCTGCCAATGCCGATGACTCTTATGTCACAAATGCAAAATTTTATAGAAAAATTGATGAGATACCCTATGAGCCGCAAAATAGATTTTCTGCGGTGATGATGGAGCAGAATGAAAAGATCTTTCAATTCAGTAAGGGTTCGCCCGAAACACTACTGGAGCATTGTGGTGTGACAGAAGAGGAGAAAAAGAATATTCTGGCAAGTGTGGATGAGTGGGCACTCAAAGGCTACAGGACTATTGCACTTGCCTATAAAGAGTCTGATGATGATGAGAGGATTAACCTCAATAACTTTATCTATCTGGGTTTTGTAGCCATTATCGATCCAGTCAGAGAGGAGAGTCCTGACGCGATCAAAAAAGCGCAAGAGGCAGGTATCAAAGTCGTGATGATCACCGGTGATCATCCCAACACAGCCTTTTGCATCGCACAAGAGCTTGGTATTGCCTCTTCTGATAAAGCAGTGATGAATGAACATGAGTTGTTGGCTTGGGAGAAGAGTGGGGCAAAAGCGGCGGAGATTAAAAATAAAACAGTTTTTTCGCGCGTGACTCCGGAACAGAAGATGAAGATCGTCATCGCATTTCAAAAATTGGGGAATTATGTCGCAGTAACGGGGGACGGAGTCAATGACGCTCCGGCTCTCAGGCACGCAAATATAGGTGTAGCGATGGGCAAAAGCGGTACAGATATTGCCAAGGCTTCCAGTGATCTCATACTGACTGATGATAACTTTGCATCGATCGTCAGCGGTATCGAAGAGGGAAGGCGTGCCTATGACAATATCCGAAAAGTGATCTACCTGCTGATATCGACCGGTTTTTCGGAGTTGGTTTTGGTGATGCTCTCCTTTGTCACCGGATTGCCTTTGCCGCTGCTACCCGTACAGCTTTTGTGGCTCAATCTGGTGACAAATGGCATACAGGATGTGATATTGGGATTGGAAAAAGCCGAACCTGGACTTCTAAAGAGAGAGCCGAGAGCCCCCAAAGAACCGATATTTAACACTGTGATGATCAGGAGGATCCTGGTGGGCGGTTTCTATATCGGTATCGTCTCTTTCGTCCTCTTTTATATTTTGCTGCAAGGCGGCGAAAGTGTCGAAAGTAGCAGAAATATTACGCTGCTCTTGATGGTGCTCTTTGAAAATGTCCATGTCTTCAACTCTAGAACAGAGATCAATTACTTGTATAAGATGAAATATAAAAATAGCGAGGCACTCATCACCATAGTGATCTTCACTCAGCTCCTGCATATCGCCTGTATGCATATTCCTTTTATGCAAAAAATACTCTCTGTCCAGCCTGTCACTCTAAATACATGGCTGCTGCTCGCATCCCTTGCAATAGGCCTGGTTGCTGTGATGGAAGCGGATAAATGGTTGATGCTGAGGAAGAAGAAAAGTCCAAAGCCGTGTATAAGTACATAATGGGGGACCATTTGAGCTTGATGCTTGATACCTTTCCACCTCCTGCGCTACACACTAACTCCACACAAGTTTTTTATACTCTGTAAAACACTTCGCACAAAGGAGACAAGATGTTGCAAAGTCAAAAACAGGACAAGGATAGCAAGAATATCTATTTGGTAGCAGGAATCATTATCTCTTTACTGGTATTTATGCTGATCACTCTCCTGCTTATTGTTAATCAGGTCAATCAAGGTTCAAGTGCAGAAATGCTCAGAAAAAGAAATGCGTCGATTCATTATCAAATAAAGGATAACACTTTAAGATACTCGTACTCCAAAGGTATTTCCTGTGGGCAACTTGTTTGAACGAATGGTATAGGGTTTGAACCTTTGCCTCAAACAAGTTTGAGGTTCCTAAAAACACTTATAATGGGCAGATTGATTTGGTATAATGTTTAATCCGGGTTAAACATTGTTTCTCGCTTTGTTTTCCTTCTCTCTTCTCCGTTGTATGGCATGGCATCGTTGTCGGGTGTTAGATTCCTGAAATCACTCTTGAGGTTGACTCCCGATAACTTTTCAAATTCAGCAAAATCTTCATGGTAAACAATGAATGAGATTTCAGTGACATGTGTCATATTCCATCTCTCGGCAGATACTTCTCTTTGAAATGAAACATGCGCAGCATATACTTCTCGATTAAGATTCTGATCTCTATGAAAATACCTTATAAACATTGGCTTAAGTCCAAGTTCGGCTATCTGATCAATTTTCCCCTGCTTTGCTTTGGCCATACTATTCTCATCGGCATTTCCATCCTCACAGCCAAAATAATTTCCTGTCAGAATCCTTTTAAATGTTCTGCCGGGAGGATCCGGAATAGG